>JAJPOQ010000002.1 GCA_021232515.1 Lentisphaeraceae bacterium | reverse complement strand
GGTGACGTTTAACTGCTGAAACTTTATCTTCTGCACTAAGGTAAGGGCGTTTATTCTCTGACATTTTGTTCTCCGTTTGATTTATAAAAACTCAAATTAACAAAATCTCAATTGCGGATTTCTAAATGAGGCAGGACAGTTGTAGCTCACAAAATTAATCCAGATAAAAAAACTAAGGCTCTTTACGAAGAAAACTCTAATTTAGATATGAGCCTTTCGAAATTATTGAAAGATGCTAAAAAGCCAGAAATCGCAGATTTAGAAAAGTTGGCAGCAGAAGAAGCTCTCCGTCTAGCTAAGATAGAAAAAGAAAATCGTAAGGTAAGTTCAGCAGAAAAACCTGACGTTGAGAAAATACTAGATGCAGTAAAAATCGAATATTTCGCTTACTCTGAAGCATCTGCAGTTCATGCAATTAACACTTTGACACATAATTTATATTGGCGCGGTTGTCAGGTGAAAATTGATGGGAAAAGGCTTCACTATATTGATACAAAAGAATCTACGGCAGGAGCTATTTTCTATACACCACCATTTCCACTACCTGTAAATGAAACATATAAGCTCAAGAAAATGACGATTCGCAAAATTCTTGATCATATGAAATCAAGCTTAAAAGTTTTATGGGAAGTACAGGGTAACGACATTGTCTTTTTAGATGATTCGCCGGCTTTACCAGTTTCTGAGGAAAAGGGAGGGCTTGTTGCAACGGAAGATGGTATTGCTGCTGATGAATTGCAGAATGTTTTAAACCAAATGAGAGTTTCAGATCTAAAGAAGTATAGAAGTAAATACTTAGAGGTTAACGGGCAAATTACAGGTTTTGGTAAAGGTATGGGTCATAAAGAATATTTTATTGCTTTAGATGGTGGCGCAATACGGGTATATTTTGATGGAAACCATTCAGATATGAAGATCTTCAATCGTTTACGGCTTCGTTGTGAAGATTGGCGTAAAAATGGTGGTCTTCAGAAAATGCGTGATAAAAAACGAGATTTGGAAAAGAGATTTGAAGATATAGATAGGGCAACGTTAGCTGAGCCTAAGCTTTTTTTGAACTTCAAAGCGCTGTGTGCTTCTGTAAATATTGGAAAGCTAATTTTTAAGGATCCGGAGTTCGCATTTATTAAAGCGACTGGTGAGTACATAGTGAAAAGTGAACCTGCTAAGAAAAAGTAATTTCATTTAAGGTTAAAGACTATAGCGGTCCAAACTTTTGAACCGCTATTTTTAGTTGATTGTGACTAGAGCTCCTTTTTTGTATTCTTTGGTCTCTATGTGAACATCTAAAAATTTTTTAATCACTTCGATATTTGTATGAGTATGACTTGAGATAGTCGTACACCAAAAAGAGCCAGCTTCTGCAAGTGCAAAAGGGAGCAGTAGTTGATCTGCTAAGTATTCTCCAACTGGAGCTTCTTGAGTCAAAAACTTATTTACTTTTCTTATTAGTTTATTGGCGACTATTTGAGCACGAGTTCCTTTAGAACCAATTTCACTAATAAGTTCAGTACTGTTTTTGAATTTGAGCTCGGTCATAATTATGTTTCCTGGACCTGGAGAGTTTACCTTCGAGACTTCATTAATTTTATCCCAATTAAGTTTATCTTTGAGAATCTCAACTTCCTTTTGGATTATCTCTGCAGGGATATTAGCTGAAATGACATTTAGCTCTTTTGCTAGAAGTTCTCCTCGGTCTAAGACTTCTAATGGTCTTAGTTTTGTAGTGGGCTCTATTTCGACAGTGAACCTCCCACCTCCAGCAGGATAAAACCCCCAACTCTCTAAATTCATGCTTACTTTCGCCCCCATTTTGTTCAGTAGGGGAATAAAACACTTTTCCAAGAAATGGAATGGGGGAGCCATAGGATTGTGAGTTCCTCCTTCTAAGACAATTGTACTTTTACCTTCTGCAAGTATTAATGGCGGCAAAATAGTTTGTAGGACCAAAATGGCACTACCTGCAGAGCCAACACTGAAGTGGTAGTCTCCAGCTTTTACTTTGTCTGGAGCTAAAGTCAATTCCATCGACCGGAGACTATCACCAGATGTTGTTGCTTCGCAGATTTCTTTAGCTGCTTTGATACAGGTAAGGTGCTGTCTTAAAAGACCGGGCTTTTTCCGTCCCGCTCTTATATTCTTCATTTCTAAAGACTTCCCGGTGATTAAACTGAGAGCTAGAGAGGAGCGTAGTACTTGACCACCTCCTTCTCCCATAGAACCATCTATATATACTTTATTAGACATAATTAACCTTTAACACAAACGACTTGTTTTAGTGTGTGAACGATCTCGACCAGATCACTCTGGGCTTCCATTACGGCATCGATATCTTTATATGCCATAGGGATTTCATCGATAACCCCAGCATCTTTACGGCACTCAACACCTTCTGTTGCTGCAACTTGATCTTCAACAGAGTATCTTTTTTTAGCTGCAGTTCTGGACATAGTTCTACCTGCACCGTGAGAACAGCTACAGAAACTATCTTCATTACCTTTTCCACGAACGATGAAGGATCTTGCGCCCATGCTTCCAGGAATGATTCCAAGCTCTCCAGCTCTAGCTCTTACAGCACCTTTTCTGGTCACAAAAACGTTTTCTCCAAAGTGGTTCTCTTGTTCTACATAGTTGTGGTGACAGTTTACGGCCATTTTTTCTGTAGTGAAGTCTGGTAGACGTCCTGACAGTTTTAAGGCTGCGATGATGTTCTTCATCATTGTCTCACGGTTGAGTCTCGCATAGTTTTGAGCCCAGTTCACGGATTCTACATAATCATCGAAGTGATCCGTTCCCTCTGGGAAATATGCCAAGTCCTTATCTGGAAGATTGATCATCCATTTTTCCATATCTTTTCTAGCTTTTTCGATGAAGGTTCTACCAATTTTGTTACCGATTCCACGAGATCCTGAGTGAAGCATGATCCAAACATCATTTGATTCATCTAGACAAATTTCGATGAAGTGATTACCTCCACCAAGAGAGCCAATCTGTAGAGCAGGGTGTCTTTTTGTTTCCACTTTAGGATTTTTGGAAATGATAGTTTTATAAGTGTCTTCTATGCTTTTCCAAGAGTCTTCAACTAAGGCAGGAGCCTCTTTCCAACCTCCACCTTTATGTCCGGCAGCTCTGCTAGATCTATCTCCATGTGGGCAGGCTCTTTCAATAACTTCACGGATACCCTTTAGATCATCTGGTAGATCAGTAGCTGTTAATGATGTTTGTACAGCCATCATCCCACAGCCAATATCGACCCCAACGGCAGCTGGGATAATTGCATTTTTAGTTGGGATAACAGAGCCAATAGTTGCTCCTAGGCCTAGGTGGACATCTGGCATAACAGCAACCCATTTGTGAATAAACGGCATGCTTGCAGTATTTCTTACTTGGCGTTGTGCACCTTCTTCAAAAGGAACTCCTTCAGTCCAGGCTTTTATTAAGTCTTTCCCTTGAGTGTTTGATAAAACTTGGTAACCCATTTTTTACTCCATAATTCATTTTAGTATATCGTGATCCTTTGTGAGATCTACTTCCTCCTATTGCAATGATGTTGCCATATATGTCTTTGGCGTTTTAAGTATTTGGTTATTATGTGTTTAAAAATTTAAATTTATTTTATGGACTTAAAGTAGTATTTGTTGTTTGGATTGATGGTATAATTTATTATAGTTAATTATCAATTTATATAATTTGTGTGGTCTTATGAAGAAAGTGTTGATTGGTCTTCTTGGCGTAAGTTTAGATATGGGGACAAGAGAGAATAGATGGGAGAGGTGGAGGCCGACAGTTTCTCTTTTTCAGCATGATGATTTGCTTATAGACCGTTTTGAGTTACTAAGCCAAGCTCGTTTTAGGAAGTTGGCGTCTACAGTGAGTGAAGATATAGAGCAGGTTTCACCTGAAACTAAGTTAAATGAACATTTAGTAGAGTTTAAAGACCCTTGGGACTTTGAAGAAGTTTATGCCGCCCTATATGACTTTGCTCGGGACTATGATTTTAGAGATGACGAAGAGTATTACATCCATATAACAACTGGTACCCATGTGGCTCAGATCTGTTTATTTTTACTAACAGAATCAAACCATTTTCCAGCGAAACTTATCCAGGCTTCACCTTCTAAAAAGAATCGCGATAGTATTGGCACTTATAATATTATCGATTTGGATTTATCGCGCTATGAAGTGTTGGCGAATAGGTTTCAAGACGAGATTGTTGAGAGTCAGGCCTTATTAAAGGCTGGTATAGCGACTAAAGATGAAAGTTTTAATAAGTTGATTGAGCGAATTGAGAAGGTATCCCTTCGCTCAGCAGCGGCTCTCTTATTAACTGGTCCAACCGGTGCAGGTAAGTCTCAATTGGCTAAGAAAGTTTATGAGTTGCGTAAACAAAAGCATCAATTGACTGGGAGCTTTGTTGAAGTCAACTGTGCGACACTGAGAGGTGATGCAGCTATGTCGACTCTTTTTGGACATAAGAAGGGCGCGTTTACAGGCGCTATAACCGATCGCGCTGGTTTATTAAAAGAAGCTGAGGGTGGTTTACTCTTTTTAGATGAAATAGGCGAGCTTGGTTTAGATGAACAAGCGATGCTTTTGAGGGCTCTTGAAGATAAGTCATTTATGCCAATGGGCTCTGACTCTCTAGTAACTAGTCACTTTCAATTAATTTGTGGAACCAATCGTTCTCTTCAGAAATCCATCAAAGAAGGTTTATTTCGTGAAGATTTACTAGCTCGGATAAATATTTGGAATTTTGAGTTGCCCGGACTAAAAGATAGAGCGGCAGATATAGAACCTAACATTGATCATGAGTTGAAAAAGTTTGCAAATGACTCGGGTCGTGTTTTGCGTTTTAATGTTGAGTCGAAAAACCAATATTTAAAGTTTGCGACATCTGCCGATGCTACTTGGCAGGGGAATTTTCGCGATTTGAATGCATCAATTCATCGAATGGCGACATTGGCAGACACTGCGCGTATAGGTTCAGAGACAGTACAGGAAGAGATAGATCTTCTTAAGAATCAATGGCATGCTTCTGGTAGAGATAAAGATATGGATGTTTTGAGCAGTGTTTTAGATGATGCTGAATTATCACTGATAGACCCTTTTGATAAACCTCAATTGGCGAATGTTGTATTGGTCTGTCGCGACTCTAGGTCTATGGCAGAGGCTGGGCGTAAGCTTTATGCAGTTTCTAGACAGACAAAAAAAGTCGCAAATGATTCAGATAGGCTTAAGAAGTACTTAGCAAAGTTTAGTTTAAGCTGGGAAAAGGTCGTAGCTAACTCTTAATACTTTTCAATTGGAGAAAAACCCCATTCTTTGAAAATGTCTTTGACATGAGCAAGGTCACGAGACTCCATAAGTGCAGCTCTAAGAACTCCAGCATCTTTGAAGTTACTAGCGTAAATTTTAAAGAAACGACGAAGCTGTCTGAAGTTTTTGGTATCGCCCCAAGTTTTATCAAATAGACTAGCGTGGTCCCAAAGGAGTTGCAGTTTTTCTGCTTGAGTTGGTTCTTCGCGTTCAGGAGTGAAAAGCCATGGGTTGTGAAATATTCCTCTACCAATCATAACTCCGTCGATATTATGAGTTTCGCATTTCTCTTCACTTTCGGCGATACTCTTAACGTCACCATTTCCGATGATTGCAGTCTTCTTATTTTTGGCATCACGTAAAATTCCACCTTTGGCGATCTCGTTCCAGTCTGCGAGTCCCTCAGACATCATCGATTGAGTTCTGCCATGAATGAGTACGGCCGGTAGGTTGTGATCGAGAAGATGACCAATCCATTCTTCAGTGATAACTTCTTTAAAGCCAATTCGAGTTTTTACGCTAACCGGGATGTTACTATTCTCTTGGCAAGCGTGGATTATTTCACTAGCTAGAGTTGGCGTCGTTATGAGTTTTGAACACGAGCCTTGTTTGACGATTTTGGGAACAGGGCAGCCCATATTTATATCAATGCCGTCATAGTCCATCTCTTCACAGATCATTTTGCAAGTCTCGGCATACTTCTCTGGTTTTGAACCCCAGATTTGAGCGACGAGCTTTACATTTTTTTCTTTAAGAAGTTTTCTTTCAGATGGGTTAACTTGAAGACGATGAATAACTTTTTCTTTGCCTATTGGGTGACAAAGTCCGTCTGTGTTGGCGAACTCAGTATAAACTACATGCAGGTTACCAGGAACAGTTTGAGATAAGACGATTTCGCGAAATACCGTGTCTGTTACTTCCTCCATAGGAGCCAGTGCCATAAGTGGTTTATCTGTTTGTTGCCAAAAGTTAGTCAATTCATTCTCCAATTGTAAATCGGCCAGAAATTATACTTGTGGCGATGAAAGTCAAACGATTCTTCTTGCGATAAAGCGTTTATATGGTATAAGGCGATATGATTGTTGTAGTCAAAAGGGTTTGAGTGTTTAAGAAAATTATAGATGGATTAAGGCCAAGGGCACTTGAGATTATTGTTTTGAATCTCGGAGTACTGTGTATAACCGTTTTAGCGTTTTTTCTTTTAGGAGGTGACGCTTTTAGACCATATGTTCGCGAAGTTGCAGTACATATACTAACAGTCAAAGACTTTTCGATTTATCTATTGTCATTAGCCGTTTATGGTTTTTTTCTCGAGTTGTTTTTGAGACGTGTAGTTCAAGATAAATTACTTGCGGCTGAGAAGAAAGGTATAAAGTTTTTAGCTCTGATTGTTCCACTATTAATTAATATTTTGATTCACAGTCGCTTTGGACTTATTGGCTACATTTATTCATTTGTCATCGGTGCTTTTTTAAGCATTTATTATTTGAAAAGTAAAGACTGGTTAACGTTTTCTATATGGCATATGTGTTGGGGTTTTATCATCGTCCCATTAACAATGGCCGCATGTGTTTTTATGGATGGCTCGATACGCGATGATTTTCTCTTTGAGTATAAAAAGCGTCATATCTTAAAAGGTAAGATGTACTATCAATCAGGTTGGGGCTGGGTGGATAAAGTTCACTATCGACCAGATCACTTTGAACACTTTATGAAAGCCTTGGAAAGTGGAGGTGAAAAAGTTGAGATGACCGAGTCGTGGGTCACTCCTTTGAAAATTCCAGTGTCCTTTACTTGTGCTTACGAAATGGTGAGGGCTGACAATGAACTAGAGAATTGGGCCATTGTTACTGGTATGATGTTAGACTTCATGAGAATGAATGAAACGGTACAGCTAGAGTCTCCTTGGTACCATGGTAACCAGCTTTCAGCTTGGCAGTTCGATGACATGTCGAGTGCACTCTTTTGCTCTCTTCAGTATTTGCCAAAGGATAAGAGATTAGTCTTTGGAGAAGAAGTGTTCGATCAAGAAAAGTTGATGGCGATTTGGGTTGAAGAAGGAGAGAGTCTTATAACTCAAAAAGTTAAGGAAGAAGAGTCTTGGGCATTGTTAGATGAAGCAAAGCGCAAGGTGTATCAAGACTTGGTAAAAAAAATGAAGTCCAACTGGCGTCGGACTTCATTTGAAAGAAAAAACTAAATTCTCTTATTTGCTAAAGCTTGGCTTGTGTAGGCCACACTCTCTTTTTTCATTGATCTTAGTTGGATCAAAGTAAATCTTTTCATCAGGAAGGTTATGCTGACTGATATACTCTTCCATCTGTGCTTCGCTCCAGTAAAACACTGGGTTTACTTTTAACGGGCCATTTCCATCTTTAACGAAAACATCGAGTGTATCTCTAAAAGCATTTTGCTCTTTGCGTAAACTAGTGAACCAAACTTTTGGTTTAGTCTCATCTAGGGCACGACGAAACGGCTCAAGTTTTACCATTTCAGAAAAGGCTTCAACTTCTTCTTCACTTTCAAGCCCAGGTACAGCGCCGTAGATAGCGTCGCGACGTGCAGCCGTCATCAGTGGATTGTAAACTTTGATGTTTAGTTTAAGTGACTGAATTGCCTTTTCAGCAAAACGGTAAGTTTCTTCCATCATATAACCAGAGTCCGCCCAAATAGTGGTCATGTCTGGCTTTAAAGTTGTGCACATGTGAAGAATCACAGCTTCTAAAGGCCTGAAGTTAGTTGAGACAATTATCTCGCCATCTGCGAGCTCGAGAGCTTTAGCAATGATTTCTTGAGGTGTTTTATTTCTGTACTCTTCATTTAATGCTTGAATGTCCATGGGTATTCCTAAATTTTTTTCGTGCCTCACCATAACACCTTCTTCATAACTAAACTAGAGCGAATTTAGGATTTTCTTGTCACAATCACCAAAGTATTTACAAGGTGTTCTTCTGGACATTGGTCAAGCTCCATGTAAGCTACAGAATACTATAAAACCTCTGAAAATTTTGGAATAATTGATGAACCTCAAATTGACTCGCCCTATCGTATTTTTTGATTTAGAGACCACAGGTCTAAACACTAAAGTGGATCGCATAATTGAAATATGTGTGATAAAACTTCACCCAGATGGTCAAAAAGAAATCAAAACTAAACGAGTTAATCCAACTATTCCTATTTCAAAAGAGTCTTCTGAAATAACGGGTATTTCAGATGAAGATGTCAAAGATTGTCCGACATTTACTCAGTTTGCGAAAGGTATAAAGTCATTTATGGAAGGCTGTGACATTAGCGGTTACAACATACTTCGTTTTGATATACCAGTTTTAGTGGAAGAGTTCAAAAGAGCCGAAGTTGAGTTCTCTATGAAAGATGTTGAAGTTATCGACGTTCAGAGAATTTATCACAAAATGGAACCTCGTACGCTAGAAGCAGCTATGCGTTTTTACTGCAATGAAGAGTTATCTGGTGCTCATGCTGCAGAAAATGATGTTGAAGGAACGATCAAAGTTCTTGAAGGTCAGTTAGCCAAGTATGAAGAGTTGGATAAAGATGTAGCTTCTATTGCTGCTTTTTGTAAAGACGATCGTTGGGTTGATACAGCTGGGCGTTTACATTGGAAAGATGGCGAAGTTTCTGTTGGCTTTGGTAAGAAACAAGGCGAGCTTCTTAAAGATCTTGTCAAAAAAGATAAAGGTTATCTCGATTGGATTCTTCGTGGTGAATTTCCTGAAGATACCAAGGACATCATCCGCAATGCATTTAAAGGTGTATTTCCAACAAAAGAAAAGTAGCGATGACTTGTCACATGTCTTCTACTTTTAGCGTATTTGAATTTATAAATCTTAATAGTGTGAAAGTAGGAGTCTCGTTGTGAAATTGTTTGTTTGTTTAGTACTGCTTCTGAATAGTTTTAGTGTCGCTGCAGAGTCAAAAGGAAATACTCCAGATGAGTCTGTTGTTTATAAGAAAGATGCCAAAGGCGATCTGAAACTACATTTCTTTTTTCCGGAAGGGCATAAAAAGAATGATGGTATAAAAAGACCTTCAATAGTTTTCTTTTTTGGTGGAGGCTGGGTAGGCGGTGCACCAAAGCAGTTTTACCCTTTTGCCCGTCACTTGGCAAAACAAGGCATGGTCGCAGTTTCAGCACAGTATAGAACGAAGAAAAGTCATGGCGTTATCCCACAAGAATGCGTTAAAGATGGCAAGTCAGCCGTTCGTTGGTTGAGAGCAAATGCAGCTACTTATGGTATAGACCCAGATAAACTTGCAGCTGGCGGTGGTTCTGCAGGAGGACATGTAGCTGCTTCGACAGCAACAAAGACTTCTTTTGAAGAAGAGTCTGAAGATAAATCTATCAGTTCTTGGCCTAACTTATTAGTCCTTTGCAATCCAGTGATTGATAATGGTGAAAAAGGCTATGGTTACGACCGAGTAAAGGCTTACTGGCAGCAGATCTCTCCTTTGCACAATATCACGAAAGAAACACCAAACAGTATCTTCTTTCTTGGCTCTAAAGATAAGCTCATTCCAGTTTCTACTGGAGAGGCTTGGGATGCAAAGATAAAAGAACAAGGCAAGCAGTCTGAGCTTCATGTTTGGGACGGTCAAACTCACGGTTTCTTTAACTTTAAAGGTAAAGATGGTGGTCCAATCTATAAAGAGATAGTCGCCAAAATGGACGCTTTTTTAAAGAAAAATGGCTACATAAAATAGTTGAACTCTAATTCCTCGAAACTTTTCTTTGTATTTCGTGCGTAAATTCTCTATTTCATTTCGTTTTACACTTTGAGGTTAAGCTAAATGGAAAGGAGGATAAAATGAATTTTAAAATCAATAGCTCTGATTCCATAAAAGAGGTGATTTCTAAACGAATCGCCTATTTTAAAGAAGTTCACACAAGACATGCAGATCTTAAAACTCGTTCTTTATGTGAGCTGAAAATAAGTACCCTGGAAATGGTTTTAAATGATCTTGGGACTTTAGATTCCTTAAGGAATACTAAGGTTAAATTCTAAGAGGATAGAGTAAGGGATATTTCTTGAGCGCAGCAATCGATGATGAATTGCTCGACAGTCATGTTGTTCTGGTTCAATGAACTTATTCCTTTAACCTCTACATAAAACTCTTCTTCTCTGCCAAAGTTATCTACTAGAAAGCATTCTCCCTTCACTAAATCATTTTGATTATTGGATAGGCAAATCTCTTCAAAGTCAAAATTTTCCCAAATAGCTTTTATCTGATCTTCCTCTTTTAGTGAAATCTGAGAAAAGGCATTGCCTCTTTTGATTAATTCAGAAGGAAGATGATTTTGGAAAATATTCAAAACTTGTAGATTGATCGGTTTCATAAATCCTAGTTTACAGTCCATTAATTTTGCTGGAAAATAGTTTAGCTTTCATTAAGTGCGAGATAGAATCGTAAATATGTTCGAAATCTGTAAAAACTTAAAAAAAATCAAAAAAAATAATTCGATCAAAAATAGACTTAAGTGTAATTATTTTATTTTTAGTGGTTTATGGCTTTTGTGTTAAATCGGTGGAGAGATTTATGCTTCTCTTTTTTTTGCTATCTGGAGCAACTACTATATTTATGTACTTAATGATTTTATGTCATTTTTAGTACCTAAGAAGTCGTTAAAACATAAACGAAAGGGGATTACTATGGAAGTAATTGTTTCTGCCCGCCACATGACTAAATCTCCAGTGTCAATGAAAGCTGAAGCTGAAAATCTAATCTCTAGATTATCAGAAAAATTTCCGAAATTGACAAAAGCTGAAGTCGTCCTGGATAAAACTAAGAACGGTAGTTTTGCAGAAATTGTGTTACATGGAAAGGGAATAAACCTGGAGGCTAAATCTGATTATACGGCAAACCTATACGAAGCAATTCATCAAGCTTCAGAAAGACTAGAAAAGCAGCTACACAAAAAACTAGATCGAAAAAAGAGGCACAACTCGAAACACTTAGGCGAGTTAGAAGTAGAGCTACTGAACATAAACTACTCAATGAGTGAGTACGAAGCGGAATTCGACGATTACGAATTTGAAAAAGCTCAATAAAATCTAAGTATGTCGCCCTCTGGTATGCTAACTAGGGGGCTTTTTTGTGCCCGGATTTTATAGGTTTTATACAGAAAAGTAGCTTTATGGTCGATTAAAGTGTCAGTTTTGGAGGAAACTGTTACTTTTTAGCGAATATTTTTTGTTTCATAGGACTCATAGCAGTAGAATTAGTTTAGCTTGTTTTAGTATGGACTTTCCCTCTTGGAGATTCCGTACCGATAATAAAAATTTTTACTGGACAGGGATACTTATGGCAGAGAATGATAAAACAACCGTGGGAAACTACTTTGTTTCCAATTATCCACCTTATTCATGTTGGTCAGAAGATAGAGTAAATGAAGCTCATACGGCAATTAACTCTGAGCCTGTTCCCGGTACACCTTTAGGTATTTACATTCACGTTCCTTTTTGCCGCAAGCGTTGCCACTTTTGCTACTTCAGAGTTTATACCGATAAAGAAGCGAAAGAAATACGCGCCTATGTCGATGCTGTTCTTAGAGAATTAAAAACCTACTCTCAGAAAAAGTTCTTGGATGGCCGAAAGCCTCAGTTCTTATATATGGGTGGTGGAACTCCATCTTATTTATCCATTTCCCAATTAGAGGTTTTACGTAAGGAAATACACAATACACTTTCTTGGGACGATATGGAAGAAGTCACTTTTGAGTGTGAACCAAGCACGGTGAATCCTAAAAAACTTCAAGCTCTTAAAGACTTTGGTGTAACGCGTTTGAGTTTTGGTGTTGAGAATTTTACGGATGAGATTCTCGAAATAAATGGTCGCGCCCATTTATCAAAAGAGATTTATCGTTCCTATGAGTTTGCCAAAGAAGTTGGTTTTAATCAGATAAATATCGACCTTATTGCCGGTATGATAAATGAGACTTGGGGAAACTGGGAATACAACATCAAGAAAACGATTGAGTTGGATCCTGACTGTGTAACAATTTATCAGATGGAAATACCTTACAACACAGGTATTTACAAAAAAATGAAAGAAGAGGGCAAGTTGACCGCTCCTGTTGCTGATTGGCAAACAAAGCGTGATTGGGTTAACTATGCCTTCAATGAACTTGCTAAGCACGGTTACGAAGTTGGCAGTGCTTATACTATGGTTAAGAGTAAGCAAAAGACGCGATTTGTTTATAGAGACTCACTTTGGGCAGGAGCAGACTTGATTGGCCTTGGAGTTTCTTCTTTTGGGCATATCAACGGTGTTCATTATCAAAATAAACACAACTTTGAACCTTACATGGAAAGTGTTGAAAAAGGAGAACTACCAGTCTTTAGAGGATTGACTCCTACAGATGACGAACGCTTAATTCGCGAAATGATTCTTCAACTTAAGAAAGGTGAAATAAGCCAGTCTTACTTCAATAATAAGTTTTCTGTTGATATATATGAAAAGTTTAATACTCAGTATAAATCTCTGGAATCTGAAGGTTTCATGACTCGTGATGGAGATAGTATAAAACTTAGTCGCGAAGCTTTGCTGCAAGTAGATGGCCTGATAAAAAGATTTTACTTGGAGAAGCATCAGAATCAAAGGTACGCATAGATGAGTATTGAGTACCCTTTAAATGAAATCTATGAAAATAATGGTCGGTCACTTCCAGAACTAGTGCCTCAGACTTCTACAGAGGTTCCTCAACCATACAGAGGCCTTTTAGTTCATCAGCATGACATGACGCCGACTTTGTGTAACTTTCATAAGTCTGACATTCGTATTGAGGCTTTACACTCTTGGCAGTCAAAGCAGATGTACTACAGAGAGGTTTTACTGTTTAGTAAAGCTTCTGATAGACCTTTGCTCTACGGTGGTATTAAGATAAATATCGACCTTCTGCCAGAGCCAACTGCACAAAAAGTACTTGCCGAAAAAGAGCCACTTGGTGGAATTCTCGCAGAGTTCAAAGTCGAACATAGTAGTGAGCCATCGGGTTACTTTAAGATTCAAGCAGGTAGTTTTATCGCTGAAAAGTTAGACGTTGAGAAAGGCTCATTATTGTATGGTCGTAGGAATACTTTATATTCTCCAGATAGAGAAGCCATAGCAGAAATAGTGGAGATACTACCTTTGGAACAAGAGATCGACAAAGACTACGATGTAATCATTTTGGGTGGTGGGCCTTCAGGCTCTTCAGCAGCGAAGATAATTGCTGATGAAGGTTTCAATGTTTTAGTTGTCGAAAAAGAAACTTTCCCTCGCTACAGAGTCGGTGAGTCACTTATTCCTTATTGTTACTATCCACTTAAGCGTCTTGGCATGATTGAAAAGATGCAAAGTTCTCACTTTCAATCAAAGAAAAGTGTCCAGTTTGTAACTCAGGATGGTAAGCTTTCAGCACCATTTTATTTCATGAAGCACATGGAGCACGAAGCTGCGAATACTTGGCAGGTTAAACGTTCTGAATTCGATATAATGATGCGCGACAACGCCGTCGAAGCTGGAGCCGAGTTCCGTGAAGGGACGAATTTTGAAAAGCTAATTCGCGATGATGAAAATACACCACAGAAAGTCGAGATAAGTCGTGACGGTAAGAGCGAAGTTTTGTCTGCTCGTATGTTCTTAGACTGTACGGGAAAAGACACAGTCACTATGTCACAGCAGAAATGGCGAGTGACAGACAAAGAACTTAAAAAGATGGCGATCTGGACTTACTACAAAGGAGCCAAGCGAGATGAAGGCATAGATGAAGGTGCTACAACAGTTGCTTATGTCGATGAAAAAGGTTGGTTTTGGTATATCCCGTTGCACGATGACATGGTGTCAGTCGGTGTCGTTGGCGAAAAAGATTATTTGTTTAATGAAGGTCGCGACCTTAAGACTATTTTTGATAGAGAAGTCGAAAAGAATTTATGGATTAAAGATCACTTGTCACAAGGTGAAGTCGTTGTAGATCACAAAGTGACTAGCGAATTTTCTTATAGATCTAAGTATTGTGCTGAAGACAACCTTTTATTGGTTGGCGATGCTTTTGCATTTTTAGATCCTGTATTTTCCTCAGGAGTTTTCTTGGCTCTTTATAGTGGAGTTCTGGCAGGAGAAAGTGTAGTTGAAGCATTTAGAAAAAATGATACTCGAGCTGCATCTTTTACTGAATATGGTCAGAAATTTTGCAATGGCATAGAAGCGATGCGAGCTCTTGTCTATGCATTTTATGATCAAGACTTCAGTTTCGGAAAATTTATCAAGAAGTATCCTCATCTACACTCAGATTTAACAGACTGTTTGATTGGTAACCTTTATCGAGACTTTGATGAGTTATTTAAGGCTATGCGTGACTTTGCCGATCTTCCGGAACCATTGTCACATGGTAAGCCAAAAGAAGAGACTGTAAGCAGTAATTAACCTATGAAGATCATTTCTTTAACTCCTGGAACGGGTAGTTTCCATTGTGGTTCGTGCATTCGCGATAATGCTTTAGTACTGGCGATGCGGGAATTGGGCCACGATGTTTTGATGGTGCCACTTTATCTTCCATTTGTTCATGACGGCAAAGACTCAAGCGAAGGCGTTCCAGTCTTTCTTGGTGGAGTCAATGCTTATCTTCAGCAGAAATCTAAAGTCTTTCGCAAATTACCGAAATGGATGGACCGTATATTTGATCACCCTAGTTTGCTGAGAAAGGTCTCAGTAAATGCCGGAATGACTTCAGCCAATGAGTTAGGTGCTATAACGGTTTCTACTCTTAAAGGAACTGAAGGTTTTCAGAAAAAGGAAATCGATCATTTGGTTTCTTTTCTCAAAGGTAAAGAAAAGCCAGATGTGATAATGATCTCAAATGTACTGCTTACTGGACTAATTCCAGCCTTGAAGAAAGAGATCGGCTGTAAGATCGTAGTTACGCTGCAAGGAGAGGATACATTTCTCGATTCACTACCTGCTGAGCATTCTAAGAAAGCTTGGCAGCTTCTTCATGAACATTGTGAGTATGTTGATTTATTTACCCCAGTCAGTCACTACTATGGCGATGTCATGATTAAGCGATTGGGACTTCCAGAATCTAAAGTGAAGTCAGTTCACAATGGTTTAAATTTAAGTGAGTTTAAAGAATCCAACCTTTCTTTAGAGCCTCCAGTCCTAGGGATGTTGGCTCGTCTTATACCTGGTAAAGGAGTGGATATACTAACAGATGCATTTATCCACATTCGAGAAAATAACTTGGTGCCGAACTTAAAGTTGAAAATTGCCGGCAGTAAACTTAAAAGTGATGAACCTTTTTTGAAATCTGTCCAAGAAAAGTTGACTCATGCAAATTTAGCGAATGAAGTCGAGTTTAAGTACAACCTTACGGCAGAAGAGAAGGTTGATTACCTAGCTAGCTTAACAGTCTTTTCTACACCCGCAGAGTATGGCGAATCATTTGGTCTGTATGTTGTTGAAGCCGCAGCTTCAGGTCTTCCTGTAGTGCAGCCGGATTCAGCTGCATTCCCAGAGATTTTAGAAAAGCTAGACACTGGCTTACTTTACAAAACTGGAGATTATAAGTCTTTGGCAAATAAGATCGCAGAGTGTATAAATGAGTTTAGTCTTTACTCAGAAAAGGCAAAGAAGGCGAGAGTTACCTGTAAAGAGGTTTTCTCAGATAAAACCATGGCAGAAGAGATATTGGCAAATATAGAAAAGGCTTAAAAATCGGGAGTGTTTAACTCCCGAATATAAAAGTCTTAACCTTTAATTGTCATGACACTGCAAGGAGCTTTGCGAATAATTTTTTCACTAGTGCTACCAAGTACAAATCTCATTAGAGCATTTTGACCACTGCCACCCAAAACAAGTAGATTACTTTTTAAAGAATCAATATGTTTAAAAATTTCTCTGACTGGATCACCTTGGCTTATGTGAATAGTGTAATCGACTCCTTCGATGTGATGCTTTTTGATTGCAGAATCTAATTTGCTATTTACGTCGTCACTAGCTTTTTTCATTTCTTCTTTATGATCCAAGAAGAGCTCTGATTTTGGGTCTACAACAGGTGATACGGGATTAAAGTAAAAATGTTCTTGGACAACATGGATTATATCTAAATGGGCTTTGTGGTTTTCAGCCATGTGCATTGCATTAATCAGTGCTTTTTCTGCGTTTTTAGAAAAATCATAGGCACAGATGATTTTCTTGATGCCATCGTTATGACTAACTGGATTGAGTAAAAAAACAGGCCTTTTAGCTTTGTTGATTACTTTATCCGCAGTTGAGCCGATGATATTTTCTAGAATGTGATGTTCACCAACACCAACAAGTATAGCACAAGCATCTATGTCTTCAGCACCATCGCATATTATATCAATTGCTTTGCCTTTGCGAATCATGTGTTTGTTGACAGTGACACCAGCATCTTTAAAGTACTTGGCAACTTCATCGAGTTTGGCTGTTAGCTCTTTTATAAGGTCTGCTTCAACCTTTTTTTCATCATATGGAAAATGGTTGTAATAAGGTAGGTACTCTACTGCATGAACTAGAGTTACTTCAGACTTAAGGTTTTTTGCTACATTTATAGCTTCCTGACAAAGTAGATTATTGCCGTCACGGAAGTCGAGAGCAATGAGTATAGATTTATATCGTGCCATGGTCGCCGCCTTTTTTTTGTTCATAAAGATTATAGCATAATCAAAGCCAAACTACAAAAAAAGTTGTAAAGGAGTATGCAAAAATTTTATATAGACAAAAAAAATCCGGAAATGGACAGAGTCACATTTCCGGATTCGTACAGTTTATGTGTTAACTAGAGGAACATGTTGCGTTCGTTTCTATCAACTCTGTAAACTTTTATCATATTTGTTGTAGTCTTCTTAAGAAGCGGAAGACCAGCTGTAATAACAACCAAGTCACCATCTTTAAGGTAGTCTAGATCTTTGATAGCATTTTCAATTCTTAGGAAACACTCATCTGTGTGAGCTAGATCTTCAACAGGTAGAACATTTACACCCCAAGTTAGAGCAAGTTGCTTAGTCACTGGGTTTTCAACGTCAGAAACAGCAATGATCGGAGGTAGTGGTCTATAACGTGCAGTTTGTTTAACTGTGCTACCAGAGTCAGTTACACATACGATAAGCTTAGCTTTAAGCATATCTGAAAGATTTACAGCAGAGTAAGTTATACCTTCAACATCATTATTGATGTTGTACTCAAGTAGGTTTCTCTTAAGACCAGACTCAGTGAAGAAGTTATCTTCAGCGTTCTTGATGATACGAGACATGAATTCAACTGACTTGATTGGGTAGTCGCCACTAGCTGTTTCGCCAGAAAGCATAACCGCAGAAGCACCGTCTAGTACAGCATTTGCAACATCACTTGCTTCAGCTCTAGTTGGTCTTGGGTTACGGATCATAGAGTCAAGCATCTGTGTAGCAACGATAACCGGCTTACCGACTTCGTTACACTTAGCGATCATTCTCTTCTGTTCAGTAGGAACTTCTTCAGCTGGGATCTCAACACCGAGGTCACCACGAGCCACCATAAGGCCGTCTGATTTTTCAATGATAGCGTCTAGGTGAACAAGAGCTTCAGGTTTCTCAATTTTAGAGATAACACTCAAGCGACGACCAACTTCATCCATGATGTCATGAACTAGATCTAGGTCTTCAGGTTTTCTTACGAAAGACAATGCAACGTAGTCGATGTCTTGAGTAAGGATAAATCTTAGGTCTTCAACGTCTTTAGTAGTAAGAGCAGGACTCTTGATGTCAACGTTAGGTAGGTTGATGCCTTTTCTAGAAGTAAGTTTACCACCAACGATAACTTTAGTGTAAATGTCTTTACCTTTAACATCTACAACTTCAAGCTCAAGTAGGCCGTCATCAAGAAGGATGCTGTTACCAGGCTTAACTTCGTCAGAAAGAGGAGTGTAGATAGTAGAAACACGATTGCCTTCGCCAAGACACTCTTCAGTAGAGATGATGAATTCTTGACCAACTTCAAGAAGGATACCAGGTTCTTTAACCATGCCAACGCGGATCTTTGGACCTTGAAGGTCACCAAGAATAGCGATGTTTGTATCTAGTTCTTTAGCATATTTACGGATAGTTTGGATGTTCGCTGCGTGAACGTCCTGAGTACCGTGAGAGAAGTTCAATCTAAAAACGTTAACACCTGCGATGATGAGTTCTTTAACTCTTTCGACAGATGTAGGTCCGAGAGTAGCAACAATTTTTGTTTTTCTAAAATCTGTTAGATTCATATTTATTCCTTATAGCTTTACGCACAACATTTACAGTAAGTTGCTGCGTTTTAAAGTCATCCATGCAATTTTATCACATAATTATTTTAATTGAAAAATAAATTACAAAATAGTAAATAGCACTTTTTCCTCTGTAAAATGCCGCGGTTACTCTTTTTTGAAATCAAAACAGTGTTAATTTTTGACTAGTTAATTATCACACTAAAGAGAAAGCATTGAAAACACTTATAAATATAGTAGGAACGGTTCTGATCTTTGGACTCACTATTGTTGCGTTCAAAATAATAGGGGCAAAAGAAGAAGCTCCTAAAACAAAGATTTCTCAAAAAGGTGTTTTGGTTAAAGCCATAGATGCAAAAAAGGGATCGACTCAGATAAAAATGAAACTTTGGGCCGAAGTGCGTTATCGCAATCATGTAAATATCAAAGCTGAAGTCGAAGGAAAGGTTTTAGAAGCCAATAATTTATTGCGTCCGGGAAATACAATCGGTAAAGGTAAGCAGCTCATTAAACTCGATTCAGAAAGGCTCAAGTTGCAGTTGACTGAAATAGAAGCCAATCGAAAAGTCACGGCAGCAAATATAAAACAACTTGAAGTTGAAGCCAAGACTTTAGAAAATGAAATAGAGTTGGCCAATCAGTCCGTCGCTCTTATTTTAAAAGATGTAGAGCGCTATATCGGCTTAGTTAAAAGTAATAGTGCTAGCAAAATCACTCTGAGCACTTTTCAGCAAAATTTAATTAAGCAAAAGTCTTCGCGTCAGCAGCTCATAAGCCGTTTAGAGATATTACCTGAAAGGAAATCTTCTCTCAAAGCTCAATTGGAGAGCTTAGAGGCCACTAAGGCGAAGATTCATCGGGATATTAAGGATAGCTCGGTGAAGAGCCCATTTGAAGCCCTTATAACCAAGACAGATATAGATGTAGGCGACTACATAAGAAAAGGTGACAGTATTTGTGAGTTAGCCGAAAAGTCGCACTTTGAAATTTGGGTAAAGGTTGGTGTCGCGGAAAAGAAGAAGTTGAGAGATGTTGACTACATCGATATACTTGGGCAAAAAATTCAAAACTTTAGATTCGCTCAATCACTGGACAATCAAACTCAATCTGATTATATGATTTTTGATTTCAAAAATGATCAGCTACTAGCAGGCCAGCTTGTTCAAATAGAAGCTTACGGTGAGGTCTTAAAGGATGTTATAAAACTTCCGGAAAGTGCTCTTAGAACAGATCGAGAGTCTATCTACATCGTCAAAGATGGGAAGTTAGCGATCAACCAAGTTTCATATTCACTCATTTCAAATGGCAGCGTTTATATAGAAAATGGCATAGATGAAGGAACGACTGTTGTTACTTCAAGATTAAATGAATTGCCGACAGGAACTCTAGTAAATGTGAGTGGCCGCTAACGATGAGACGAATGGTCGCGTTCTTTGTAGATAATCCTATCTACGGCAATACTCTGATTGTTTTTGCAGCAATCTTTGGCTTCTTGTCGCTATCAAACATGAACAAGGAAAGTTTTCCTGAAACTGTTCCAGATATAGTGTCGATAACAGTTGCTCTTCCTGGTGCCAGCCCACTTGAAGTTGAAGAGGGTATTCTTATGCCAATTGAAGAGTCTGTCGATTCTGTTCAGGGCATAGATAAAGTAACGAGTAACGCCTATGAAAACTTTGGTCAGGTTAGTGTAGAGATACAATCAGGCTATGATCCAGACTTAGCATTTCGAGATATACGAGATGCTGTAGAACAGATAAATACTTTCCCAGACGATATAGAGCGTCCTCGAACTTTACTGCAAACTAAGCGTCGAGCTGTTACTTCAGTCATTATCTATGGCGATGAAGACTACTCAGTTCTTAGAGAGAAAGCAGATGAGATAAGAGACGGTTTACTTAGTGTTGATGGTATTTCTCAAGTAAATTTGACGGGAGTTCCCAAAAGAACGGTCGAGATAAAAGCAGATCAAGATTTATTGAGACAGTTTGATCTGAGCATTCAGCAGATAGCAGAGAAACTTCGGACAGATAATTTAAATATATCTGCCGGTCGATTGATTACAGATGAGTATGAGTATCGTTTAAGGCTTTATGGACGTTCTTATTGGGCCAAAGATCTACGAGACTTAGTTGTTAAAACAGATTCAGTAGGTGGTGTTATTCGCCTTCGAGATGTTGCTAAAGTTGAAGAGGGCTGGGAGGAAGATCCAAATTGGTTGAAGTATGGCCTTAAGAGTCAAAATGCAGTTAGTTTAGACATTACGAAAACACCAGAAGAAGATATACTCGAGATTCGCAATAAGACTTTCGATTACATTGAAGAGATAAAGCCCACACTTCCGGACTCTATTAAGATAGACAATTGGCGAGATGGAACCATAAGTTTAACAGACAGGATTGAACTGTTAACTAGAAATGGTGTTATCGGCTTAGTCCTCATCCTTATATGTTTAGGTTTGTTTTTGAACATAAAATTGGCCTTTTGGGTTTCAATGGGACTGCCTTTTGCTTTCTTGGCGAGTTTTATCGTTATTGTTTTTACGCCAGTGACAATCAACTTAGTTTCACTTTTCGGAATGATTCTCGTTTCTGGAATATTAGTTGATGATGCGATCGTTATCGGTGAAAATATTTTCGAAAAGAGGGAAGAGGGCATGTCTTCACGAGATGCTGCGATCGAAGGAACCCTTGAAGTACTGCCTGCTGTTTTTGTAAGTATTTTAACAACGGTTGTTGCCTTTATTCCTTTTTTCTTCATCATTGGAAGTTTCGGTAAATTTATTTGGCATATGGCAGCAATTGTTATTGCTTGCTTATTACTAAGTTTGGTTGAATCAGTTCTTATACTTCCAGCTCATTTAAAACATGCTTTAGAAAAGAAGTCAGAGAAAAACGTTTTTGTTATTCGTCGTTGGATAAACAAGTCTCTCGACTATGTCATGTCTTCATTGTTTTTTAAACCAATCAAGAAGTGTTTAGAGTATCCGATTGTTTGTGCAGCTGCAGGTCTTTCTATATTCATTTTAACAATAGCTGTCATGAAAGGCGGTCACCTTAAATTTTCTTTTTTCCCGAAAATTGATTCAGACTTTATTATTGCTGAGCTTGAGATGGAGCCAGGAACTTCTCAGGAAAATACCGAGGAAGTACTACAGCGTATCCGGGATGCAGCCTTTAATTTAGATAAAAAGTATGCTGATCAGTTAAATGGCCAATCGATGGTTCGCAAGGTTTGGATGGTTGCCGGAGGTTCTGGCGGAAAGCAAAGTTCAGAATATGGCCGAGTTGCTCTTCAGCTACTGCAAGGTGAGATGAGGAAGAACATAACGGTGGCCTCTAAAGGAAGAGATGGCTCAGTAAAAGAAAGTGTACTGACAGCACAAGCAGTGATTGGCGCTTGGCGAAATGAAGTGGGAAAGATAAATGGAGCGAGAAATGTTTCTTTTGAACGCTTTGGTGGTCACCCATTTGGCCCTGCTATAACAATCCAGTTGACAGGTCGTGACATAGAAGGTTTAGCAAGTGCAACAGACATGGTTCGAGATGCACTGCAAAAAGAGAAAGGTGTTTTCGACATACAGCTACTGCGCTATACAGGTAAAGATGAATTGGTTTTTGAATTGAAAGACAAAGGTGAGGTTCTAGGTCTTACAAAGCTAGATATAGCTCGACAGGTCCGTGAAGCATTTTATGGAATTGAAGCTTTGGAAGTTCAGCGTGGCCGTGACTCTGTTGAGATGTGGGTTCGATACGATGATAAATACCGAGCAAGTTTTGAGAATATAGATCAAGTAGAAATAAAGCTTAAAGATGGTTCGCGAGTTGCCTTGGAAGATGTTGCATCTTATTCGATAAAAGAAGGTATTTCAAAGATAGTTCGTGAAGACCGAAGACGTCTTATGGAGATCATTGCAGATATAGATGAATCTACGGTAAATGCCACAGAAATACTAGATGGTTATAGTGAAACTTTATTCCCAGAAATAGAAGCTGCTGTTCCAGGAGTAAAAATTAAAGTTGCAGGTCAGAAGGTTGAACGAAATAAAACGAATAATTCAATGAAGCTTGGCTTTCCTTTAGCTTTGATTTTTATGCTCATCTTAGTAGCACTTTTATTTAAGTCTTACATCCAATCATTTATGGTTTTATCAATGATTCCTTTTGGCTTTGTCGGCGCAGCCTTGGGACATGTTGTAGTCGGTATAGACTGGACGATTTTATCGATGATCGGGATGATCGGACTTTCAGGTATAGTGGTAAATGACTCAGTTGTTTTAGTCGATGCGATAAACCGTTTACGTAAAAATGGGTACTCTATTTTAGATGCATGTATTTATGGCGCAAAGAGTAGGATACGACCGATACTACTTACTTCTATAACTACTTTTGCCAGTTTACTGCCGCTTCTATCTGAAAAGAGTTTTCAGGCTCAGTTTCTTATTCCAATAGGTGTAACTATTTCCTTTGGCTTGCTGAGTGTAACTGTCTATACACTGTTCTTTATGCCGTGTTATTACTATCTTGTGGAAACTGTAGTGAAGAAGTTTAAAGAGGTTTATTTCGGCAAAGACGAAGCGATTATACCTTCACAGCCGTGAATAAAGTTTTCTAGAAGCTTAACGCCAAACTTAGGATGGTTACGACAAAGAGTTCTGTAGCTGTCCGATGAAAGGTAGATAGTGCGGCAATTCTTACCTGCCTTATAAGTATACTTTTCTCTTTTCTCCATCATTAAGGAGAACTGTCCGAAAAACTGTCCTTTCTTCAAAGTACCAAATTGTTTGTCTTCATTTTCAAAAACATGCACTTCACCAGAAAAGACAATGAAAAGACCATGCGGACTTTGTCCTTTTTCGCAAATCTCTTCCCCTTCGGCTAACTCGTAGGTATCGAAATGAGATAAGAGACGATTCGTTCTGATGAAGTTTAAGTCTTTAAACAAGTAGTTGTCGAGTATGGACAGGTTACTGAGAAGTTCAGAGCGGTCAGACTCTAGCCCTTCATAAGCTTTCTCTTCAAGAGATGTCTCTATAAGGATACAAGTTATGTTGTCTCTACCACCTCGGTGAATGGCAAAGTTAATCATGGTCTTGAGATTTTTCTCTGAGTTCTCTTTAGTCATAGGGATGATTTCGAGAGGACAGGAGATGTAGTTATAGAAACCGTCAGAGCAAAGTAGAAGCTTGTCGTTTGGGACTAAGTCAAAAACCATAGTGTCAACTTCAACAAGTTCAGTATAGCCAATAGAGCGCTTTAGGACACTATCGAACCGGCTAGCAGCCTTTTTGCCTTCGAAGTTAATACTGCGTTCTCGCATTTCTTGACCAATTGTATGATCTTCAGTAGCTTGGAAAATTTGGTTGTTTCGAATGAGGTAAAGTCGGCTATCGCCAACATGGCCCAAAACTACTTTGCTGTTCAGAATGAGGACGGCAGAAAGGGTTGTAGACATGCCAGCGAGATCTCGGTTTTTGAGACCTTCATTGTAAACAGTTTGGCAGCTTTCTAGGATGGCGCTTCTAAGCAGGTTCCTTACTAAGCTGTCATTGTTTCCAAGGCAGTAGTATTCTTCGATGGTTTGTTGATTTTCGCGAATGAAGTTCGCACAGGTCTCGGCGGCAAGTTTAGAAGCAACTTCGCCGCCTTGAGCTCCGCCTACACCGTCACAAACGATGTATAGACCGAGCTCGTCGTCGATAAAGTGGTAGTCTTCATTTTGCTCCCTGATGACACCTATGTCAGTCAGGCCAGTTCCCTTGATTTGCATATCAAACCATTCTTAAATTAATTTAATTTACAATTATAGACAACGATTAAGCAAAAATGAATACTGTCAACTATGAATGTTTCTTATTTGTTTTAGTCTCAACAACGTGAGTTAGCAAGTTGTTAATCTTACGGTATGCATTGATGATGTCGGAGTATGATGTACTCAGGAGTGGAGGCATTTTTTCATTTGAGATCCTATCCAAATGTGTAGCACGAAGTTTTTTGATATGAACAGTTAAAGAGTCAGCCAAGTTTTTAGATTCGGTAAATAGCTGAGCAAGGTCGGTGTCACTTTCATGAACTTTTTCATATTGTTTTTTGATAAGCTTATGAAGGTCAAGTATTTCACTTTTTTGTTCAGGGCTCAGAGAAAGGTCATTTTCTTCTAGTCTTAAAAAGAACTTTAGAAGTTGCATGATGTAGTCAGAGATAGACTCGTACTCATCAGCTAAAAGTATTTGTTTCTTAGCTTCTTCAGTTTGTTCATGAGAAAGTGTGCCGGAAAGGACATCGGTTAAAAATTGAGTGATTTCGGTTTGGACAACATCGAGAATTTGTTCACCTTCAAAAATTTTGTCGGAAATTTTCTTTTTAGGTTTTTCAAGAGATTCTTCTAAAAGTCCAAGCATGTCTTTAGTTTTTTCATTCATTTTTTCAATTTCGAATGCACTTTGTTCAATAGCAGCGAACGCAGTATCATATATTTGAAAATCGAGGTGAGTAAGATACTGACCTTCCCCTTTTTGACGAGCAACAAACTTATTTAAGATGTTTGCGGCAATTCCAGTAAAAGGTAGGAAAAGAATAACGTTTGTAATATTGAAGACTGAGTGCACCATGGCTATAGCACCCGTGACATTTATATATTGCATTTTGCCATCAATCATTTGTGTGGCATTAATATCGGTTATGTTCATGAAGTTAGTCATGATATAGCGTATCATATCTAGATATGGGTTAAATAGGGCGGTTATCCAAAGCACCCCAACTACATTAAAGAATATATGGAAATAAGCGGCCTTTTTTGCATTTGATGAAGAACCGATTGATGCTAAAAATGCTGTTATAGTTGTACCGATGTTTTCCCCAAGTACTAAGGCAGCTGCAGTTTGAAAGTTAATAGCACCAGTTGACGCTAAAGCAATAGTTATACCCAGTGTAGCCGACGATGACTGTACAATAACAGTTAGCAGACAACCGACAAAAGCACATTTGAGAACACCCCAGTATGATGTCGCACTAAATTGAAGAAATGCAGCTTCGAAGGCAGGAATACTTTTAATAGGTTTAAAACCAGCTTTCATTAGTTCTAGACCAAAGAACACCATACCAATGCCCATAACAGCCATAGCAAAGTACTTAACACTTTCTTTTCTATTGAAGAGATATACAAATGCAGCAATACCTAGGATAGGCAGACCCCACTTACCGATTTTAAGGAAAAGAACCCAACCAGTAATAGTTGTACCGATGTTTGCACCAAGGATAATACCGATAGCTTGGTGAAGTTCCATGATTGTACTGTTAACAAAACCAACGGCCATAACCGTAGTTACTGAAGATGATTGAACGAGAAGAGTTACCATGACACCAACACCACAAGCCATGAAACGGTTGTCTGTTACTGCTTTGATAAGTTTTTTAAGACTACTACCAGCGATAGTTTGGAGACCATCGGACATGTAACGCATACCGAGAAGGAAAATACCTAGACCACCTAGAAGGTTAAAGATCATTGTAGTTATGATTTTAGAGTCAACGCTTTTCTTCTGTTTAGAACTTCCTTTTTGAGGAGTTTCTGGTACCAGCTCGCTGGTGGAGGGTTCATTCTTTTTATTTGTTAAGGGTTCATTAAATTCATTTTTGAGGTCGACAACATTGCTTTTTGTATCTTCAACACTTTGTTCAATTTTGCTATCTTGCTTTTCCTGTGCATGCGCAGTTCCTGAAAGCATTGATCCCAGCATGAGAATGTTCAGACTTAGTATTTTGAGTAATTTCATCGTTTCTCTGTTAATTTATATTTTATGAATCTTAACATTGTTAAAATCGCTTAACAATCAATTTTCAATGTGATTTTACAAATCGTATCTTCATAAAATTAACAAAATTTTAATAAGCCCCCCCTAAATTAATATTTCTTTAATAATATCAAGTTTTGCTGAATGAATAATTAATGGAACATTAATGACAGTTTGACTGAATGCTTATTGGATAAAATTCAGTTTATAGGACTTTAATTACAGCAAATACCGAAAGGGTATGCAAGTCTAACTAATAATTAAATACGGTAAGAAACGAATGAAAAAAGCAATCGCTACTTTAGTAACACTGCTGGCACTTGTTGGTGTTGTAAATGCAGAATCTGTGAAAGTCGATTCTGGGCTTAAAAAATATGAGGTTGTTCCTGGTGTTTCAGGTACTCTAAATAGTATCGGTTCGGATACTCTTAATAATATGATGACTTTATGGGCAGAAGCTTTTAAAAGACTATACCCTAACGTTACTGTACAGATTGAAGGTAAAGGCTCTTCTACTGCACCACCAGCTCTTATTGAAGGCTCTTCTCAGTTAGGCCCTATGAGCAGAGAAATGAAATCTAAAGAAGTCGATGTGTTTGAAAAAAGGTTTGGTTACAAACCAACTAAAGTTGGCGTGGCAATTGATGCATTAGCTGTATTTGTTCACAAGGATAGCCCAATTAAAGGTATGAGTCTTGTTGACGTAGACTCAGCGTTTTCTTCTACATACAAACTTGGTGGTAAGGATGCCAAGGTATGGGGTGATTTTGGACTTGAAGGTTCATTTAAAGATAAACCAATTTCACTGTATGGTCGTAACAGTGCATCTGGAACTTACGGTTTTTTTCTTAAGACAGCTCTAGGTAAGGGTTCCTACAAAACTACCGTAAAAGAACAGCCAGGATCAGCAGCAGTTGTAAACTCTATAGCAAACGACATATCGGGAATAGGATACTCTGGCATTGGCTACAAGACTTCAGGTGTAAGAGCTCTACCTCTTTCAAAGTCAGGCAAAAGCTACAACGAGCCAACTCTTGGCAACTGTTTGAATAAATCTTACCCGCTAGCTCGTATCTTAAATATTTATGTTAATAAAAAACCAGGCCAGAAACTAAACAAGCTAACGATAGAGTTTATTAAGTTTGCTCTTTCTAAGCAAGGTCAGGAAATAGTCGTTAAAGATGGATACTACCCATTACCTGCAGCAGCAGCTAAAGCGTTCTTAAGTGCACTTGAGAAATAATAGCAACTGTTAAAAAACTTTACCTTGGGCTACAGCTAAGTTGTAGCCCTTTTTATTAATTCCTTGGAAAAAGAAATGGATCAACCAGAAAAATATCAAATCTCTAAATGGACGCTCTTCGTCGATAGCTTTATGTCGAAGTTTATTACTGTTGGAGGACTGTCAGTCATAGCTGCAGTTTTACTAATCCTTATATTTATCGGAAAAGAAGTTATTCCACTTCTAGAAGAAGCTAAAGTTTCTCCTCTTGAAACAATTGATTTGCCTAAGGTTGATATAGAACATGTTGCGGTAGACGAGTGGACTACTCTACCTGCATTTATAACTAAAAACTCAGTATATCTTGTAAACCTGCAAAAGAATAATGAGATATCCAGTAAACAATTTGAACTTGAAAATAACTCGCCAATAACTGCTGTAAACTACGATCAAGAGCGTCAGCTAGTTGCTCTTGGAAACTCTAAGGGCCATGTATCTCTTGTCGAGTTGAATTACTCTCAAGAGTTTCTAGATAAATATGAAAACGGTCGGCAAAAAAGTAAAACTATTTTTACCATGTCTCAAAAACCTTACTTAGCTCTCGCAGAAGACGAAGCCAAGGTGATAAAGATAGCTGCAAATCAAAGTGAATCTACGAAAATAGTAGCTGCCGTTACAGAGAAAAATAATCAACAGCAGCTTTTGGTCGTTACATTGAAACAATCAGTAGATTTGTTCGGTAACGTGTCGGATGATCTTACTGTAGATGAAAAGTTGAACTTTACAGAGTACATAACAGGTAAAATTCAAAAAATAATTATTTCCAGTCAAGCCGACTCTATACTTGTTTACACAGACAAAAATGAAGTGTTTTCTTTCAGAACTAAGAATGGTAAAATTGGTTTTTCTCAGAAGTTTGAGCCATTTAAAGACGAAGCAGACAAAGAAATCGCTTCTATGAACTATCTATTTGGTAGTAGTACTGTCATTTTTTCAAATAAAACCGGGCGTTTCTTAGGTTTTTCAATTTATAAACCGAGTGAAGATATGCCTCGGGTTTTTGGCCTTACCAAGACTACTTTTGATGATCTAGATGGGGGCGCTGAAGTGTTCTCAAGAAGTCTTAGAAATAAATCTTTCCTAGTGAGTAACGGTAAAAGAATTAAGTTGATGTACTCAACCAGCGAATCAGTTAACTGGGAAGACACTCTTGATTATGACATTAAACACTCAATTATCTCTGGTAAGTATGATCGTATTCTTCTAGTAGATGATAAAAACAAATTAAATATCTTAAAACTTTCAGATCCTCACCCTGAGGCAAGTGTAAAAACATACTTTAGTAAAGTCTGGTACGAAGGACAACCAGAACCAAAGTACTTATGGTCATCTACTGGAGGGACAGAAGAGGCAGAGAAACAACTTTCGATGATGCCATTAATCTTTGGTACCCTAAAAGCAACGTTTTATGCAATGCTCTTTGCAGTCCCTATCGCGATATTGGCGGCAATTTATACGTCACAGTTTTTGCCTGATTCTTGGAAAACTATTATAAAACCTTTGATGGAAGTTATGGCCTCACTGCCATCGGTAATTATCGGTTTTCTTGCTGCCTTGATATTAGCTCCTATGGTTGAAGCAAAGGTTCCTTCCATTATTCTTGTTATTGTTTCTGTTCCTTTAGCAGCTTTTATAATGGGGTCTGCTTGGAGTTACTTACCTCCAAAGATTCGCTATAAATGTACTGAAGGTATGGAATTTGTCTTTTTTGCGCCAATTCTTATTTTGGTGACAGTTGTAGCTTGGAATATGGGACCCGTTCTTGAGTCATGGTTTTTTACTGTGGTAGACTCTCAGGGACGTGAAATAATTAGTTTTTCTCGTTGGTGGAGTGAGTCGCTTGGTTACGAATATACACAGAAAAATGCAATGATTGTTGGATTTGCAATGGGGTTTGCAGTCATACCTATAATATTCACTATCGCAGAAGACTCTCTTAGTAATGTTCCTAAGTCACTTACCTCAGCTTCTCTTGCCTTAGGTGCAAGTCGTTGGCAGACAACTTGGCGTGTGGTTATTCCAACTGCTTCAGCAGGTATATTTTCAGCATGTATGATCGGTTTAGGTAGAGCTGTTGGAGAAACCATGATAGTACTGTGCGCTGCTGGAGGTACAGGGCTTATGGAAATGAATATTTTTAATGGTATGAGAACTCTTTCACTCAACCTTGCAACGGAGCTTCCTGAAGCAGCGAAACAAGGAACCTTGTATAGAACTCTTTTCTTTGGTGCGCTTATTCTATTTGTGCTCACATTTATCATCAATACTGTGGCTGAGATTATCCGTCAGCACATCAGAAATAAATATAAGACGGTTTAAAAGTTTATGAAAAAAAATAACACAAACAAACCTAAAGGGGACTCTTGGGTTTGGTTTACTTCTCTTGGCCTTTCGACTGGATTGTTGATGGTGACGGGAATTCTAATCTACATACTTTGCCAAGGTTTGAGCGCTTTTTGGCCTAAAGATGTCGCTCAAGTAAAGGTAAACCCAGACTCTAGCGTAAATATAAATGGCAGCAAGACAATAGCTGGTGTTGTCGTAAAGGATCAAATAAAACGTAAAGAAATAAATGGTGAGTTTAAAGACGTTCAAGAATTACAACTCTTTGTCGCAAATAGAGATCTTTATAATCTGTCGTTCATATATATCGACAAAAAAGATATAGAGCAAAAAAAATACCCAGAAAACTTAATGATGGTTGAACGACTGAATGATAGTAAAGCGATCATTATTCCAACAAAATTGATTAAAGAAGATAAAACTGAGATTCCTTTTGAAGATGCTAGTTTTGAAGCTGAGTTTTCAAAGCTTGTACAAGAGGCGGAAAATATTCGTGATAAGGCTTATGATATTCAGGTTGGGCCTATTTCAGACATTGTTAAGAAAAATAAAAATCTAGTAGTTGATCAGTATCCCTACTACGAGAAACTAAAGTTTAACAATGAAACTATCCAGTACTTGGAACAGTATAGAAATGCAGTTGAATCACTTGATAAGATTTCAATTGGTTTTTTAGGGTTACCCAGTGACGAGCAAGCTAAATACCCAGAGAGTAAAGAATACTTAAAGCTATTTAGTGAAGCTCAGTTAAAATTATCTGAAATAGGTGGAAGTGACTTTAAAAACTATCAGGAAATTCAGGAGAAAATATCAAAAGGTAAAGTAGAAGAAAGTGAATTAGTCAAACAAGTTACTTCTTTACAGAAAGACCTAAATAAGCATACTCTTGAGTTTACGACAGCTTCAGGTTATAACTCAAAAGTAACTATTGGTAACGTTATTCACTATTTTTACCCAAATAGACTTTCCACTGGAAATAAAATAGGGATGTTCTTTTCAAACGCTTGGAATTTTCTCACTGAGGATCCTAGGCATGCAAATACAGAAGGTGGTGTTTTTCCCGCAATTGTCGGAACACTCATGATGACCATACTTATGTGTATCTTTGTAACTCCTTTTGGTGTTATCGCGGCAATTTTTCTTCATGAATATGCCAAACAAGGTACAATTGTTCGAATGGTTAGGATTGCTATTAATAATCTAGCAGGTGTCCCTTCAATTGTATATGGTGCTTTTGGTTTGGCGTTCTTTGTGTATTATGTTGGTGGATCAATTGATGAGTTGTTTTATGGTGATTGGGTTAAGTCTGGCAATGGTGCCATGTTTGGCACCGGCGGTATGCTTTGGGCATCTCTCACACTTGCTTTACTAACAGTTCCAGTTGTTATAGTGGCAACAGAAGAAGCTCTAGCTGCAGTTCCTAGGGGTATTCGTGAAGGAGCTCTTGGGTGTGGGGCTTCAAAATGGCAAATGATAAAGACCGTCGTTTTACCTGCATGTGCTCCAGGTATTATTACTGGCATGATTCTCGCCATGGCGCGTGGAGCAGGGGAAGTAGCACCACTTATGTTAGTTGGAGTGGCGGACATTGCATCAGAGCTTCCTATAGATTCAGCATTCCCGTTTGGTTTAGAAAGAAAGTTTTTGCACTTAGGTTACAATGTTTATCATGTTGGCTTTAAAACAGTTGATTCGGAAGCATCTCAACCACTAGTTTTTGCAACCACGTTACTACTGATAAGTATTGTCGCTTTGCTGAATTTAGCAGGCATAATTATTCGTCAGAGACTTAAGAAAAGATACGCAACCAGCGCGTTTTAGGAAAATTTTAAAATGACAGACAAAGCAATTTTAGAAGAGAAAATAATGAGCAAAGCTTCAGATAATGACAGTCCTCAAGAAAATTCCCTGATTAATATTCAGAATTATGACTTTTTTTATGGAGATAAACAGGTTCTCTTTGATGTGAACATGGATATACCAGCGAAGCAGATAGTCTCCTTTATTGGTCCAAGTGGTTGTGGTAAATCAACCTTGCTTAGAAATATCAACAGGATGAATGATTTAGTAGATGGAGTTCACCATAATGGCGACATAACTATCAATGGTCAAAGTAACTATGATCCACACTTGGACGTTATAAGTTTAAGACGCAGAGTCGGCATGGTTTTTCAGAAGTCAAATCCATTCCCAAAATCTATCTATGAAAATGTAGTCTATGGACTGCGGATTGCAGGTGTTAAAAATAGATCAGTTTTAGATGAAGCTGTTGAAAGAAGTTTAAGAGCATCTTTTTTATGGGAAGAAGTGAAAGATAGATTAAAAGATTCAGCCCTTGGTCTTTCTGGTGGACAAATGCAGAGACTTTGCATAGCACGAGCTATAGCAAGTGGGCCTGAAATTATTCTAATGGATGAACCTTGTTCTGCACTTGACCCAATAGCGACTTTGAAGATTGAAGAGCTTATTCACGAACTTAAGAAAAACTATACGATTGTTATAGTGACGCATAGTATGCAACAAGCATCTCGTGTATCAGATAAAACAGCTTTTTTCTACTTAGGCGAACTAATAGAGTACTCAGATACTGACCAGTTGTTTAGTACTCCCAAAGAAAAGAAAACAGAAGATTATATAAGCGGTAGGTTTGGATAGAGATGATAACACACATGCATAGAGAAATCCGTCGACTTAAAGACGGTCTACTGGAGCTTAGTGCTGAAGTAGAGAAAAATATAAGCTCTTCAGGAAGAGCACTTGATAACTTCGATGAACCTTTGGCTTACAAAGTTATAGATAGTGATGATCGTATAAATGAACTTGAAGTAAATATTGAAGAAGACTGTCTTAAAATACTTGCTCTTTATCAACCTGTTGCCCATGACCTAAGAATAGTTGTGTCAGTTTTGAAGATAAACAATGACCTTGAAAGAATGGCTGACTTGGCAGTAAATATTTGTCGTTACATACTAAAAATTAAAGAGAATGGTGAAATTCAAGTTTCTTCACGCTTTAGACCAATGTTCGAAGCTTGTTTAGACATGGTTAGAAAAAGTCTAGATTCATTTTTAAATGAAGACGTTGTTCTTGCTTCTGAAGTTTGCGAAAAAGACAAAGCTGTAGATCAGTTCAATATTGAAATTATCAAAGAAATACAGGCAACTTTAAAAGATGAAAATAACACTGAGCCAGTGAATTCACTTTTGTTCATGCTATCAATATGTCGTACTGTTGAAAGAATTGGTGATTTTGCAACAAACATCGCTGAAGATGTATACTATATGGTTAGTGGTCAAATTGTTCGTCACCATGCAGATGAGTTTTTAACAGCCAATTCAGGAGGAAGTTAGTGAAAAATAAGAAGATTATGGTTGTTGACGATGAAGAAGATATACGTGAATTGATTCGTTTTAATCTTGAGAAAGAAGGTTTTGAAGTCATTTCCGTAGCAGATGGCGAGTCAGCTCTAGAAGAGGCACGCTTGCGCCAGCCAGACCTCATTTTACTGGATGTTATGTTGCCTGGTATGGATGGTACTGAAGTTTGTTTTAAATTGAAGTCAGACATATCATACAAATCTATACCTATCGTTATGCTTTCTGCAAAGTCAGACGAATCAGACCAGCTTGTAGGTCTTAAACTAGGAGCAGATGATTACCTTGTTAAGCCCTTCAGTCCAAAAGTTTTAGTCGCCAAAATTGGTGCCATTCTTCGTCGTGGTGAGGTTGTCTCAAGTAGCCAACAAGGTGAAGAGCCGGTTATTCGCTTCAAGGGGTTATATATGAACCCAAATGATTTTTCAATTTCATACAATGACGAACTTTTGAAGTTAACTGCTGTTGAATATAAGATTTTGTACTTTCTTGCTCGCAAGCCAGGTAGAGTTTACACTCGTGAGCGCATCATAGAACAAGTTCGTGGCGATGACGTGATTATTACCGGTAGAACCGTAGATGTACATATATTATCCCTTCGTCGAAAATTGGGTGCTGCTTCAGATATGATCGAGACAGTTCGTGGAATAGGTTACAAAGTACAGGATTAGGATGCACCTCAGAAGCCTGTTTAGTTGGTTTTTTCGTAAGATTTTTTATATCTTAGTACCGTTAGCGTTTTTAGTCGCTTGGCGTCATGGTGAAAGCTCATACCAACATAACTTAAACATCATTAAGACAGATCTTTTTCGCTATTGCTCAACAGTTCTAGCAAAGTCAGATTTTAGCTCCTCTATAAATGATAAGTTCAAAGTAACTTTAATTAGCGAAGAGGGGTTAGTTTTAAACAATGGCGAGTTTGGTTCAGGAACATCTTTAAAAGATGTAGAGTTTTTTAAAAAATCACTCAATGGTATTTCTTCTCTTACAGATCAAAGAGAAAAAGGTAGAAAGTACTTAGTCTATTGGACCCCATTTTTACTCAATGGTAAACCACATGTTGTTATGGTCAAGACGAAATATGAATCCTCTTTTTTTGAATTTTTTATTACAAGCTTAATTTTAAATTTGATAGTTGTACTATTTTTTGTATCAATTTTGACGAAAAGTCTTGCCACTCAGTTTGAAAAGTTTATTTGTCAAATCACCGATGACTTAAAGAATATTCGCAAAGAGTACTACCACTTAGGATCAAATGAGTTAGAGACCATTGAGACAGCTGATCTTTATACGAATTTGGAAAAACTATCGTCAAAAGTAAAAAAAGAGTACTTTAAACTTCGGAAAGATGTTGGTCAGTGGAAGGTTTTTTTCTCTACCCTACCTCGAGGTGTTTTGGCGATAGATTTTGAAAGGGTAATCATCAATTGTAATCAACATTCCCTAGACATGATTAGCTTGCAAAGCAAAGATGTAGATGAGTCAATTGGTGCAAGCGTTATGGCTGTATTTCGAAATGCCGACTTAAATAATGTTACCAAGAACTTTTTAGATTCTGGCGAATACATTAAAGAGTATGAGTTTGAACAGGCTGTCGAGAATATTGTTGAAACCTTTAAAGTAGTTTGTGTTAAGCTCAAGCTTAAAAAGTTAAATAAAGAACCAGGCGCCTTAGTGATTATAGAAAACATAACTGCTCTAAGACGTTTAGAAAACATGCGTAAAGATTTTGTCGCAAATGTTTCTCACGAACTAAAGACACCCATTTCTATTATTGGTGGTTTTGTGGAAACTTTAAAAGACTGCACAGATGATCCCGATAGTAGTCTACGTTTCATAAATATCATAGAAAAGAACACAGCTCGACTGTCTATGGTAATTGATGACCTCTTAAGTTTGTCAAAACTTGAACAAAATGAGGTGCTGATAAGGAAAGACTTTGAAAAGAGACCAATAGAAGAAACCATATATGCTGCCATAGATGTATGCTCTTATGAAGCAAAAAAGAAAAATATCCAATTAAAAATAGAACTAGAAGACTCTAAGTACTACAAGAAGCCAGCTATGTACGCAAATCATCGTTTATTAGAGCAATCACTTAGAAACCTCATCGAAAATGCAATCCGTTACTCTCCTGAATACTCAAATGTATCGATACGAAGTAAGATAAATCAGGGGAATATAGAGATTCGAGTAAAAGATAATGGGCCTGGTTTGGCTAAAGAACATCATCAGAAAATATTTGAAAGGTTTTATCGTGTCGATAAATCACGAGACCGTCAAACAGGTGGATCAGGCCTCGGCTTGGCGATTGTTAAACACATCTTGAGAGTTCACAATGGCAACGTTATACTGAACTCAGTAGAAGGGGAAGGCTGTGAGTTTGTTGTTACTATTCCTTATGCAACAAAGGCACAGATAGTCAGTTAGGCTTATCTTAATATACTACTAAGTTCTTTGGCAGATAGTTGACCAGGTGCTGCGGATTCATCTAGGTAACCGTAGGTTAAGCATGAACCTTTTTTAGTAAACTCCGTTCTAGTTTTCACACCTAAATTACCCATGCCAATGAGACAGATTGACTTAGTATTTAAAAATGACTCAAGTCTGTTAAGGTCTTCTTCAGTGTTTGTGTAGACGGCTAATTTTACTATGTCGACGTTCCAGTTTTTGCCTTGCTCTATCAACCTGGCAATAACTTCATTATTAGGAGTGTTTTTATAGTCGTGGAAAGATGAGATGATTGTAAGATCTTGGCTGAAATCTTCGCGTTTGTATTTGGCAAAAAGTTCACTTTTTAGTTCAATGTCAATCATGTCGACATCTTTTTCAAAGAACTTAAATAACTCATAACGGTCATTGTCATTAATCGTCCAAGTTCCTCCCTCACGGTCTGTTCTGATAGTTAGAAGAACTTTTTTATACTTGCGTAACTTTTGGCAAAGAGATAAACACTCAAATTTATCCATATGTTCATCAAACCTGAGTTCGATGAGGTCGCATCCCTCTAGCTTTTCAGGGGTTTTTAAAAGGTCAAATAAAGTATCAGCTTTAGAGACTGTACCAACGATTTTAAAATTACTATTCATTCAGCTTCCTTCGATCATTATGGCAACAGTAACATCTTCTTTATAAATGTCAGCTTCCCAAACTTAAGTCAGAGGGAAAAATATTCCATAGTAGGAAATCTTGACCATCTATAGCCCTTAGAAACAGTGCTTAAGAGAATTGGCAAGCTTTTTGCATAAACACCATTTACAGAAAAATTTTTAGGAACTGCAAAGTTATGGATGATTCAAAAAAAATCAGGATGCTACTACTCATAGTACTGCTGCTCAGTGCCGTTTGTAGTTTAAGTTTAGCTCTTGCAACATATACGCATATAACAGGCGAGTTACCTTTCGATTTAGAAGCTCATGCTCAGTTTAGGGATGAAACATACGGAGCGGCGAAAATTGAATTAAAGGCAGCAGAGTTACCTATTCAAGAAAACTCAATAGATGAGGTAACCCTGAGAACCTTACACAAAGAAATGAAAGAAAAAGAGCAGACACTTATTAGTCGAGAAGAAAGAGTTGTTGAAAAAGAAGGACTAGTAAAATCTCTATTACTAAATGCTGAAACTAGTCGAAAGAAAACAGTTGAAGTTTTGGAGTCTGTTAAAAAAGAGCGAGCAGACGCTAAGAAAGACTTCGAAGCACAAAAAGCAGAAATCGCAGCTCAGAAACAATCCTTTGTTGATAGCAAGAAGCTTTTAGATACCAACATAGTCAAGAAGATATCTTCCACTTTAGAGTCTATGCAACCGTTGACCTCTATGTTAATTATCAATGACTTAGAGATAGATGAAGCGTCTCGTTTGCTAAATGCAATGAGCAAGGAAAAACGAGCCCAAGTATTATCTCAAATGATCGAAGTTACTCAAGTAGATGGAAACAAACTAAGCGTTTCCGATAAGATAAACTTCCGCAGAAAAGCAAATGAAATTATCAGAAAATTACGTGAATTAAAAGTAGAACCACAAGCACCAGAGGCAACCGAGTAATGAATTTATCAATATTATCTCACAACTTTGGTAATCAGCAAAATGCAAATTACTCAAAGGTTGACCATTCAAAAGATTCATTGAACAGAAAGAGTTTTGAATCGAATCCAGTTCACTCAAATGAACCACATCAAACTGAGCAAAAAGATTTTAAAGAGTATTTGGCTGATGACGAAAAACCTCTTAAACAAGAAGTGGCAACTCAGGTACAGACAAGTGATGTGAAGCAAACAGAGAAAAAGCCTGTTTCTAAAAAAGACGCAGTTAAAGAAGAATCAAAAGTTAAAGATGAGTCTTCAGAAAACACCGAGGACGCTGTTGTCGAGTTGGATGCAGAAGATGTAAAGAAAATTGAAAAGACCGTTCGTAAACTACTTTTAGATTCCATAAATATCTCACCTGAAAAATTTGCACAGATTCAGCAAAGTACTAAAGGCGATGGCGAAGTACCAGAAGTCTTAAGTAAGTTACTCAAAAAAGTAGATAAACTTGTTTCGCTTCTTAAAAATATCGCAGGCACACAGACTTCAGAACTAACGCATGGTCAAGTGACCAAGGCAGTTGCTGTTTTACAAGGTTTAAAGAAAGCGATAAGTGTTGGAGATGTAGCTGATATAGCAGAAAAGTTGGATGAAGTTCTTTCAGGAAATGACTCAAAAGGTCTAGCGGCTTTATTTGATAAGGAGAATACTGTAGCCGATGATACAGGAAAGCTAGAAAAAGCTGTTGTGAATTCAGCTCAAGTAGTCTCAACAGAAAAGTCAAAGGCAGTCGTTACGAAAGAGGTGCCATCATCGAAAATTGTGACCGAAGTAAAACCTGAGGTTCAAGCTAAAGATGTAGCAGTACAATCAAAGTCTCAACCAGTACAGCAAGAGGCCGATGCAGACTTTAAAGCTGTTGACCTTTCAGCAAAATCAGAGAAAACGAAACCAGTAGATGTGAAAACACCAGTTGTTGAAGGACAGAAGAAGTTTGCTCCAGCTGCAATGGGAGAAGGCAAAGTGAAGGTTGCCGATTTACAGGATAAACTTCCTAAAGCTGAAATGTCGGATGTTCAGAAAAATGTAATGAAGTCAGTCAAAAATATGACTGTAGAAAGCAAGTTCCACAATGCAGATGGTAAAGAGTTACTTCAAAGTGAAGCTGCGAAAAAGAATACAAACTTAAATTCTCAGCAAGCTACTAAGGGTGCTCAGGCTCCTTCTTTACACGCTAAGAATGCTTTAGAAAAAGAAATAGACCAACAACTTTCAGACAACAAAAGTGGTACAGAGGATAAGTCTTCGGCCAAAGAAAAGTCTCAACCTCTTAATTTCCTCAAAAAGCTTAAGAGTATCGTCAATAAAAATGAAAGCTCAGAAATACCAGTTAGTGAGTTTTCGAATAAGCAGGTGAACGTTAAGAATAAATTGGCGTTTATTGAAAAAATGAATGGTTCAAACTTAGCGAAACAGATAGTTGATAAACTCGACCGCTTTCTTAAAGCGACAAATGTAAAATCGACTAACCTGACACTTCAAACTCCAGGTTTAGGGGAGATGAAAGTTGCCGCAGAAGTAACTGGCGCCAAGCTTTCTCTAAACCTATCTAGTTTAAACCAGAATGTCCGAGCAGAATTAATCAGCATTCGTCAAGAGCTTAGTGAAGATCTTAAAGCGCTTGGTTTTGATGATGTCGACCTTGGTTTTGATTTTGGCGATGGAGATGAATCTGGTAAAAATCCATTTGAAGATCAAATGGAAGAAAAACGCCAGAAAGATCCAGTGAAACTTCCAGGAGACTACCTAGCAGATTTAGCCGAAATAAGCACTTGGCTACAGTCATTTAACGCTTCTTAGTATCCTGTTCTAGCACAGGCTACATCAATCGACGGGGTTGATGTAAAATTAGTCGCCTTTGCAGGCGACTAATTTATTTTTATGTGTTACCAACCTTTATAAAAGCAGTTTTGTAGCCTTTATTCGTAGAATTAATCGTAAGCTGATTGTTGTTATTGAAGTTATGAAAGGCAATCGTGTGGATTAATAGTTGAGAGTATGACGATATAGGATGTTTTGATTAGCCTTTGCATAAAGGTTGGGAAGTATAAATGAGTTGAGTATAGAGGTTCTGTTTTAGACTTTCTCAGTCACTATCCATTTTTTTACATCGACACCAGCTTCTTTATTTTCTGAAAGGTAACCACAAGTATTGAGAACTTTCATACATGAGGGGAATACTTTCCCTTGGTCAAGTAACTGTTTAATTTCCAAGTAAGCTTTATTTTCTCTTAATGGAGCGTCATAAATATTGCCAAGTTTCGGTTCTTGATTTACACAACAGAGCCCCATCGAACCATTTATATTTACCCATAATCCATTTATCCAACCACATTTTTTGGGAAGGTTTTGATTTAACGGAGTAGGCGACGAATTTAGATTCCTACTTCCATCAGTATTAATAGGCTTAGTTGAAATTTCTGATTGTTTGGGAGCATCTATAGTATTCTTGGTAGAAATAGAACTAATCCTCAGCTTTGGAGGCAGTTGTAGATGTATGCCGTGTTTGAGCGCGCGTTCTTGAGCTTCAGAAATGAATTCTTTATAGTTTGGGTTTTGTAGAGCAGATTGATTTTTTAAACCTCTAAGAAGTTCATCTTCATGAAGGAGAGATTCGACATAGACTCGAAATGCTCCTATAGAAGCTGCATAGTCGACTAGTTCAGGAAGCTCTTGAATATTGTCGTGCATTTCTACCATGGAAACAGAGATATTAGGATACTCTTTTCCTAAAACTTTTTTTCTTTCAACAAGATAATTAATGTTTTCTAGAACTTGCGCAAAATTACTTCTTCTAATTTTTGCATATGTTTTGTGTGTCGCAGCATCTAATGAAAAGTTTATAACATTTACAGTTTCTGTTTCTAAAATGGAATCACTTAATTCTTTGCTGAGAGATAGAGCATTACTATAAAAGTCAACGGTTATATGTCTCTTTGCAAAGAGGTCGAGAATATTGATCATTTCAGGGTTTAGAGTGGGCTCACTATTTCCCGAGCTTAATGTGACTGAACTAACAGTAGGTGCGTGGTCTAGGATACTTGCGACCTGTTCTGCAGTCATCCAACTTAAGGGTATACCTTTACCAGCTGAGCACATACGGCAATTTGCGTTACATGAACCCTCGACAAATTGCAGATTTAAATAAGTTGGCATTAAATGGAACCAGTCAAACTTGCTGTACCACGAGGTGTTTTTTTTGTTTAACTTTAAAATGTGACAGATTTTTTTAAATACGTCTCGTTTTAAATGTCCCTTACTCATGAGTTCATCAAGCCAAGATTGAAAAGCCTCTGGAGAGTCTATATCCATTTTTGTTTTCCTAAAGTAGCAAAAGTTTCGTTACTACACGATTTCGCATTATATATGCCATCGTTAAAACACTCATTAAAAGACCATTTAAAGCTGTGTTAAGAATGTGAAACTTAATACTTTTTAGGAGAAGCATTACTAACAACAAAGAGAGAACTATTTGGATAAATAGATGGATACAGTGCTGCTTGTGTTGGTGTAATAGATAACGAGCTCAGGTCGTGCTGCTTTTGTGCTTAGTTTCTTCGGAAGTTTCTGAGTGCGCCAAAGTGGCACAGTGGGCCAGCGCGCCCAAAAGAAAGTGGGCATAGTGTGACAGTAATGTTGCCTGTGAAGATTATTTAAAATTTTATTGTTTTATAAACCAATGACTTATGTCTTATGTGGCGATTTTGGTTGCTCGGCTGCTTATACTGCAGGCAAGAAATGATTTAAATTTAAAATTGGAGAATATTTATCATGGGTAAGATATTAGGTATAGACCTCGGTACTACAAACTCTTGTATGGCCGTAATGGAAGGTGGTGAAGCCACTGTTATTCCAAATGCAGAAGGTCACAGAACTACACCTTCAGTAGTTGCATTCGCTAAGAGTGGAGAACTACTAGTTGGTCAAACTGCTAAACGTCAGGCAGTAACAAACCCAACAAGCACAATTTTCTCAGCTAAGCGTTTCATGGGACGTAAGTTCGATGAAGTTAAGCATGAGACTGATCTTGTTCCTTACGGTATTGTTAAAGCAGCTAACGGCGATGCTCACATCGAAGTTGAAGGTAAAGTTTACTCTCCACCAGAGATCTCAGCTAAAGTTCTTCAGAAACTAAAAGCTGATGCAGAAGCTTACCTAGGTGAAACTATCACTGAAGCTGTAATCACAGTTCCTGCTTACTTCAATGACTCACAGCGTCAGGCAACTAAAGATGCCGGTCGTATCGCTGGTCTAGAAGTTAAACGTATCATCAATGAACCAACTGCAGCATCACTTGCTTACGGTATGGACAAAAAGAGCGACCAGCATATCTGTGTATATGACCTTGGTGGCGGTACTTTCGACGTATCTGCACTAGAACTTGGTGACGGTGTATTCGAAGTAAAAGCAACTAACGGTGACACTCACCTTGGTGGCGATGACTTCGACGAAGCAATCATCCAGTGGCTTGTTGACGAATTCAAAAGCGAAAACAACGTAAATCTTAAAGATGACCCTATGGCTCTTCAGCGTCTTAAAGAAGCTGCAGAAAAAGCTAAGTGTGAACTTTCTACAAGTCAGGCATCTGAGATCAACCTGCCGTTCATCACTGCAGACGCAACTGGCCCTAAACATTTACAGGTTAGCCTAACTCGTGCAAAACTTGAGCAACTTACTGACTCTCTAGTATCGCGTTCTCTTGAACCTGTTAGAAACTGTCTTAAAGATGCAAACTACAGCGCTGGCGAAATCAACGAGATCATCATGGTTGGTGGTCAGACTCGTATGCCTAAAGTTGCTGAAGCTGTTAAAGAACTATTCGGTAAAGAGCCTCACAAAGGCGTTAACCCGGACGAAGTAGTTGCACTTGGTGCTGCTATTCAGGGTGGTGTTCTTACTGGTGATGTAAATGACGTACTTCTTCTTGACGTAACGCCACTTACTCTTGGTATCGAAACTCAAGGTGGTGTTCTTACTGCTCTTATCGAGCGTAACACTACTATTCCTACTCGTAAGGAAGAAACTTTCTCAACTGCTGCTGACAACCAGACTGCTGTTGATATCCAAGTTTACCAAGGTGAGCGTCCTATGGCTCAGCAAAATAAGAAGATTGGTGACTTCCGTCTAGACGGTATCCAGCCTTCACCTCGTGGTATTCCAAAGATCACAGTTACTTTTGACCTAGATGCCAACGGTATCCTAAACGTATCTGCTAAAGATATGAACACAGGTAAAGAGCAGAAGATTACTATCCAGCCAGATTCAGGCCTAAGTGAAGCTGAGATCGAGAAAATGGTTAAAGATGCAGAAGCAAATGCTGACGCAGATAAGAAGCAAAAAGAAAATATCGAAATCAAAAATAAAGCAGACTCTATGGTTTACGAAGTAGAGAAGCAGCTTACTGAGCACGGTGAGAAAGTTCCAGCTGAGGCTAAAGAGCCAGTTGAAGCTCTTATGACTCAAGTTAAAGAAGCCCTAACTGCAAATGATTACGAGAAAATCGCTTCTCTAACTGCAGAACTTGAAGCTAAGCTTCCTGAACTTTATCAGCACTTCCAAGCTGCTGGTGCAGGTCCAGAAGGTGCAGCACCAGGCGCTGGCCCAGCTCCTGAAGCAGGCGCTGCTGGCGAAGAAAAAGCTGCAGAAGATGATGTTATCGATGCTGACTTCGACATGGTCGACGACGAGAAGAAATAATTTACTGAAATGAATTTCCCCGGCCGGTGCCGGGGTGTTTTTTAAAAACCACAAACGGAGAATAATAATATGAGTAGTATTCAGCCTTTAGGGGATCGTGTTCTAGTTGAAGCGATTGAGTCTGAGGTACAAGAAATTGGTGGGATTCTTCTACCAGATTCTGCCAAAGAAAAGCCAATGGAATCTAAAGTAGTTACTCTAGGTACTGGTGGTGTTGATAAAGACGGCAACAAAATCGAATTCCACGTTGCTGCTGGTGATACAGTTCTTACTTCTAAGTACGGTGGTACTGAAGTTAAAGTTGACGGGCAAGAGTACAAAATCTTCGCTCAAACAGAAATTCTTGCAATTATCAAAAAATAATATCGGGACATTATAAACAATGGCTAAACAATTACTTTTCGACGAAGAAGCACGTCGTGCTATTCTTAGCGGTGTTGAAAAACTCGCTAGAGCAGTAAAAACTACTCTTGGACCAAAAGGTCGTAACGTTGTCATCGATAAAAGTTTCGGTTCTCCAACTATCACTAAAGACGGTGTTTCAGTTGCAAAAGAAATCGAACTAGAAGACCCTTATGAAAACATGGGTGCACAGATGGTTAAAGAAGTTGCTTCAAAGACTTCTGACATCGCTGGTGACGGTACTACTACTGCTACAGTTCTAGCTGAAGCTATCTACCGTGAAGGTCTTAAGAACGTTACTGCTGGTGCAAACCCAATGGATCTTAAGCGCGGTATCGACAAAGCTGTTGCGGCAATCACTGCTCAACTAGCTGAAATCTCTACTCCTGTTGAAACTTCTGAGCAAGTTTCTCAAGTTGCTACTATCTCTGCAAACGGCGATAGCGAAATCGGTAACATCATTGCTGAAGCAATGGAGAAAGTTGGTAAAGACGGTACGATCACTGTTGAAGAGTCTAACACTATCGACACAACTCTAGACGTTGTTGAAGGTATGCAGTTCGACAAAGGTTACCTTTCACCTTACTTCGCTACAGATCTAGAAACTCGTGAAACTCTACTTGACGATGCTTACATCCTCATCCACGAGAAAAAGATTTCTAACCTACAAGACCTTCTTCCACTACTTCAAGAACTTTCTAAGACTGGTAAGCCACTACTTATCATCGCAGAAGACGTTGAAGGCGAAGCTCTTTCTACACTAGTTATCAATAAACTACGTGGTTCTCTACCAGTTTGTGCTGTTAAAGCTCCAGGTTTCGGTGATCGTCGTAAAGCTATGCTTGAAGACATCGCTATCCTTACTGGCGGTCAGTGCATCACTGAAGATCTAGGTATCAAACTTGAAAACGTTACTCTTGACCAACTTGGTTCTGCTAAGCGTTTAACTGTCGACCAAGATTCAACTGTTATCGTTGAAGGTAAAGGTCAGCAAGAAGCGATCATGGGTCGTATCAAGCTTATCAAAGCTCAGATCGAAGAAACTACTTCTGACTACGATCGTGAAAAACTACAAGAGCGCCTAGCTAAACTAGCTGGTGGTGTTGCAGTAATTAACGTTGGCGCAGCTACAGAAACTGAAATGAAAGAGAAGAAAGCACGTGTTGAAGACGCACTTCACGCTACTCGTGCTGCTGTTGCTGAAGGTATCGTACCTGGCGGCGGTGTTGCACTTATCCGTGCTAAAGCTACTCTTGACGGCCTAGATGTTGCTGGCGACGAAAAAGTTGGCGCTGACATCATCCTACGTGCTACTGAAGCTCCACTTCGTCAACTTGTTACTAACGCAGCTGGCGATGCTTCAATCGTTGTTGCGAAAGTTCAAGAGCAAAAAGGTAACTCTGGTTACAACGTTGCAACTGGCGAATACGTAGACATGCTTGAAGCTGGTGTCCTTGACCCAACTAAAGTAACTCGTTCTGCAATTCAGCACGCATCATCTATCTCTGGTCTACTATTGACTACTGAGTGTTTGATCACTGATATTCCTGAGCCTCCAGCAGCTGGCGGCGGTGGTCACGACCACGGTCACGGTGGAATGGGCGGCGGAATGCCGGGAATGATGTAATCTTTTAGAGATACATAATTCTTAGAAAAGGCTCGCTTCGGCGGGCCTTTTGCGTTTTGCAAGAGCACTTACTTTCTCACCATTCGTCAATTTAGTAAATCCTGTCTAATTCATTTTAAGTGCAGTGTTCTAGTGACAGAGTGAAAATGATTAAACCACGAAGAGTAGAAGTTCAGGAAGAAAGATTTCCTATGAAGAATGCAATTGATTTTCACCTACTTTGCCCCCGGAAGAATTTTTAGCTTCTCTGAGTTTGTCCTAACTCCTGTCTAATTCTCTTCATCTCATTCCAAACTTTCTTAGCTTTTCTCGTCACTCCTCCTCATTCATTCTAAAGTCTCCCGCCAAGACCCTAATCTTGTTGATCTTGTCTAATATCTCTTCATTTCTCGTCACTCCTCCTAAAGTCTCCCGCCAAGATCCTAATCTTGTTTATCTTGTTGATCCTGTCTAATATCTCTTCGTTATCTCTCTCTCGCTTCTTCATTCGTCCTAGAGACTCTAGCCTATATCCACTTCCTGTTTATCTTGTAGACCCTGTCTAATATCTCTCATTCCTCATTTCTCGTCACTCCTCCCCATTCCCTAAAGCGCAGCGTCCTAACCCCCTAATCCCTAATCAAAAAAGTGTAATATTCAACGAGGCTATTTTATAAGTATGTGCATAGCACTTGCGGTATACTTGGGACAATTAACCTAGTTGTCTATTGTCGGGCAGCAGGTAGAACTCATGGATAACAGTTTTATATGAAATACACTTTAGCTTTCTTTTTTATTCTACTTACAGCTTATTCACAAGAGATCCCAGAGAAGGTGAGTGCTCTTTTAGAAAGATACTGCTCAGACTGTCATGCAGCTGGCGTCTCGAAAGGTGGTTTAGATCTTGATGAACTTAAGTACGATTTAAAAGATAAAAAATACTACGCCAAGTGGCAGGCGATTTACGATAATATAATCAATGGCGATATGCCGCCTAAAAAAAAGAAGAAGCGTCCAACCTCAGATGATTTCAAAGTGCTGGATGACTATCTCGGTCGAGAGCTTTTTCTAGCTCACTCAAGTACTAAAACGACAGTGCTTCGCCGCATGAATCGCGAAGAGTATCAAAACACTTTAAATGACCTGTTCGGTACAGACTTAAACTTAACAAAAGTTCTACCTGAAGACAATGAATCTCACGGCTTCTATAATCTTGGCGCATCACTAGATGTTTCTATGCAGCACCTCAAAAGCTATATGGAAGCTAGTAACCTTATCATAGATGAAGCCTTTCGATTGTTTTTAAGGCCGAAAAATCCACTGAAGGTTAACTATACACTTGAGTCGACACCAGCGATAAAGTCTGTTATCGGCAAAAACTACAAAAAGCTCGATGATGGCGCCGTTGTTCGCTACAATGCAGGTTACCCACACTCCGTTATTTCTTATTCAAGAGTTAAGCGTGGTGGTTACTATAAGATTAGTGTGACTGGCTATGCTCATGAGAGTGAGAAGCCGCTTTATTTTACTATCGGCAGTCGTTCAGCCAAACAGAAAACAGACATAAACTACTATGGTCTATATAAGTTTGAACCAAACAAAGAGGCGACAGTTGAGTGTGTTACTTACCTTCCTGCAAATTACGATATCCAGGTAGAGCCTTATCAGTTGCCAATGCTGCCTAAGGACATAAAGGATCGTAAGAAAGCGAACATTCATCTCTATAATGGTCCGGGATTAGCCATAAAGAAAATTACTCTGACTGGACCAATTTTAGTTGATCGTGTTCATGAAGAAAAAATCTCGGTTCTAAATAGCATTCCTCGAGAACAAATAATGCCTAAGTATAAGCATCAATTAAAGATTTCGAACTTTCAGCTTAACTATAAAATAGTCTCGACGAACCCAGTTGAAGACGCACGAAAAGTTCTCGATACTATTGCGAAGCGAACTTTTGCATCAGAAGAATACAATACTCAGCCTTACCTCGATCTTTTTAAGCAAGAATACGAGTTAAACCAAAACTTTGAAGATGCTCTTCGAACAGCTTTGTTGGGAATTTTAAATAGCCGAGACTTTCTCTATATAAATGAAAACTCAGGAGAGTTAAGTGATGTTGCCCTTGCTCAGCGTTTGTCATACTTTATTAATAGAAGCTTTCCAGATAAACAACTGTTGGATCGCGCGGCAAACAAGGAATTGGCTAGTAATAAAAATGTCCTAGGCGATGAACTTAAAAGACTTTTGACGAAGCCGCAGTTTGAGCGTTTTATTAAAGACTTTACCGACGCATGGTTGTCTTTGAAGAGTATCGAAGCAACGCAGCCAGACTCTCGACTTTATCCAGAATACGATCCTGTTTTGAATCACTTTTCAGTACAAGAAACACGACTTTTTGTTAAAGAGTTAATCATAGCAAACCTACCCGTAAAGAACATCATCAAGTCTGACTTTAGTATGCTCAATTCACGCTTAGCTAAACACTATGGTATTTCAGGTGTAGATCATACAGATATCCGCAAAGTTCAGTTGCCAGAAGACAGCGTTCGGGGAGGGATTTTGTCACAATCCAGTATTCTTAAAGTATCGGCAGATGGAACAACGACATCGCCAATTTTACGAGGAGTATGGGTGTTAGAGAGAATTCTTGGGATCATCCCACCGCCACCACCGGAAAATGTACCAGGAGTAGAGCCAGATATTCGTGGTGCGAAGACGCTGAGAGAACTATTAGCTAAACACAGAAGCACAGGAAACTGTAACTCTTGTCATAGTAAAATAGACCCACTTGGCTTCGCCTTAGAAGGCTTTGATCCTACAGGTTTCTATCGAGAGACTTTCCGAACTTTAGGAAACGGTAAAAAGGTTGATCAGAAGATGAATGGCAAGCAAGTGCGTTATCGCTTAGGCGGTCCAGTTGATTCCTCTGGAGAGTTTTCAAGTGGCCATAAATTTAAAGACTTCAGAGAGTTTAGAGACCATCTTGCTAAAGATGAAGAAGCATTGACAAAAGCTATGACAGAAAAGCTACTAACTTTTGCCTCTGGTCGTGAAATGGGTTTTTCAGACCGTCCAGAAATAGACCGTATTGTTCAAGAGATCTCATCAGACGGTTATCGCTTTCAAGATTTACTTTTGGAAGTTGTGAAATCTAAAATATTTTTGACTAAGTAGGATACTTCTATGGCTTATTTTTCATTTAAAAAATCTATTGACCGCCGAACTTTTCTAAGAGGTTCAGGAGTTTCGCTCGCATTGCCTCTTTTAGGAGCTATGCAGCCTGCTTTTACCCAAGAAAAGTCTTCAGAAACTCGCCGCTTTGTCGCAGTGAATGCGCACTTGGGTTTTTATAGTAAGAACTTCTTTCCAACAAAAGTCGGTAGCAACTATGAACTTTCTCCTTACTTGGCAGAACTGAAAGATCATCGCCAGCAGTTTTCTGTATTTTCAGGTTTGTACAATGGCTCCGGAAGTCACGAGACTGAACAAAGTGCCTTAACTGGTGCTCAAGGAGTTATGACTCAAGGATTCAAGAATAGTATTTCTCTTGATCAACTTATGGCAGCTAAAGATCCAATCGCGACTAGGTACCCTTCACTTATAGTTTCCGGTGCAGTTCATCGATCTTTATCTTGGACAAAAAGTGGAGCGCGTCTCCAAGCAGTAGATTCACTAATGGCTTTGTATAAAAAACTATTTGTAAATGGCAGCGAGAAGGAAGTTAAGGCACAGCTTAAAGAAATAGTTCGTGGCCGTAGTGTGATCGATACTATTTTAGCCGAATCTTCTAAGGTAAATAAAACTCTGGATGCTAAAGATAAAGCAAAGTTGGACCAATACCTGACTTCAGTTAGAGAACTGGAAATACGCCTTCAGCAAAATCAGGATTGGATTAAAACCCCTAAGCCGAAAGTTGATTTCGAGTTAACTGAAGATCCGAAGAAAGTTGATACGGTGGCTCGTTTGGACCTCATGTATAAACTCTTTACTTTAGCACTTCAAACTGACTCAACTCGTGTCATTTCTTACAATATGTTAGGCGCTCATATTCCGGCGATTACTGGCGTGAATACCGAGTGGCATAACTTATCACATCACGGTAAAGATGAGGGGAAGTTAAAGCAATTGACACTTATCGAATTTGAAGTCATGAAATGCTTTAATAGGTTTTTGACGGGATTAAAAGAAGTTAAGGAAAACGACCAAAGCCTTCTCGATCAGACAGCAGTGCTACTTATGTCGAACCTCGGCAATGCTTCGTCGCACGATAACAGAAACCTACCTGTCTTAGTCGCTGGAGGAAACTTCAATCACGGTTCTTACTCAAGTCATAGTTTTGTACCTTTGGCAAACCTTCATTGTCAATTGGCTAACTATATGGGGCTCAATTTAGACAAGTTTGGCAACAGTAAGAAAAGTTCATTGGTTGGCTTTAGTTAAGGTTTAAAAACGAGGACTGCTAGAAGCTCCCCAAAAGCGTATTTCTTCAGGAGTTAAGCCATTTCGAATTCCATTTCCTGTAGAGTTGACGCCTATGCCATCGTTGATGATTGAGCTATACTTCATAACGCCTGCACTAGTATCGATCTTACTGTAAAGTGCAGAGTTACTATGATTTGGGTTAAAGTAGGCTTTACTCCATTTTACTAGTTTTTGGGAATTATAGATTTCGCTAAAAAGCATGGTTTCACCGGGATAGTCAACTTGAGCCATTTTTATATTCTTAACATTCATATCGTACCAGGAACCGTTATTTGCTTTGCCATTTCCGGGATAACCAGCACCAAGCATAAGTGAGTTACTTAAAAATTCATTGATGCCATAACTTCTATATCGACTCGTATGTGAGCTGGTGTATTTATTGCCATCTTTTGCGAAGCTAGGTTTTTGAAGAGCGCTGGCACCAGGCTTAACATATTGAAAACTTAAATCGTTGTAAGAAGGGCAGTAACCTACATCGTTCGGATTTGGAGGCGAGGTATTGTTTCGAGGACTGGTAAAGCTTTCGCCAAGGTATTTCTCAAGGCTTAAGTCCCACCCATAGTAAAAGGCAGCAGACTTATAATAAGTTTTTACGATAGCGCCGTTGTTATCGACGCTAAATAATTGATTACCAATAGAAGTTTGGCGCAGATTACTTAGGCAGATCGCCGTGTAACCTTTTTTCTTTGCATTAGCTATAGACGGTAATAGGAGAGTTAAGAGTATTCCAAAAATTGAGATGACGACGAGAAGTTCAATTAAAGTAAATTTTTTCATATCACACCGTTTTTAAAGATTGGAACACTGCGAATAAAGTTTTCTTAATTGATTAATACCTAATTGTCGAAATTTGGACTTATAGAAGCTCCCCAAAGTCGTATCTCTTTTTCACTTAAACTATTTCGAATTTTATTGCCAGATGAACCCACACCAACTCCATCATTAGTAATTGAGCTATATCTCAAGACTGTTGCACTACCATCAACTCTTGAGTAAGGTACAGAAGAGTCGTGGTTTGGGTTAAAGTATGCTCGGCTCCACTTTGAAAGTTTCTCGAATTGGTAGGTTTCAGTGAAAAGCATTGTCTCACTAGGGTAATCGACTTGAGTTAACTTTGTGTTTTTCATGTTTTGATTATACCAATCCCCGCTAAAGCCTAGGCCGTTTCCAGGGAATCCTGCTGGTAGCATGAGTTCATTACTCAGAAATTCGTTAATTCCATAACTAAGGTAACGCAGTTGTGTTGTGCTGGGAGTTCTTTTAGAGTCATAGCCAAATTGAGGCGATTGTGAAACTGTAACTCCGGGTTTTACATACTGAAACGTGAGATCATGGAAAGCTGGGCAGTAGCCAATATTTGTTGATTCTGAAGGAATGTCGGCATTTCGGTCACTTGCGAAGGAACTACCTAAGTATTCTTCTAGGCTGTAGTGCCAACCCCAATAAAAACCGTCGGCGCGAAAATAACTTTTGACAATAGCATTATTATTGTCTGCACTGAATAACTGATTCCCAGTAGTTATTTGTCGAGTATTGCTTATACAAACAGTAGTGAAGCCTTTCTTTCTGGCACTTTGTAGAGATGGCAAAAGCAGAGTTAGCAGTATTCCAAATATTGCGATGACGACGAGAAGCTCAATTAAAGTAAATTTTTTCATATCCACACTATTTTTTTAGAGTGGAACACTACAAGAAAACTTTTCTTAATTACTCAAGGCTTAGCTTTTGTGAATCTTATTTATTTGATCGTAACTGAGCTTATTATTCATTTGATCATACTAACCAAGTAAAGGTTGCCCATTTTCCTTTGTTCCACTAGTCGAGAGGAAAAAAAATCAAAATAATTTCAAAAATGACTGTTACCTTTGCCTTCCTCCGGGAACAAAGAGGTAATTAATATGGAAGAGTATGAGTTCAGACTGGGAAAAATTATCTTTAGAGTTTATCTCGCAACGGCATTCTTTAACGGCCTATATTTATGGCATGGTAAGAGATAGTTCCGTTGCAGATGACATATTTCAAGATGTATGGCTCCAGTTTTCAAAGGCTCAAGAAAAAGATGTAGTTATCGATAAATTAGACCGTTGGTGTCGTGGCGTTGCAAGAAACCGAGTTTTGCAGTTTTGGCGATCGAATCGTCGAGATAAGGTTTTAGTAAACAGTGATATACTGGACCTTGTAGAACAAGCTTTTGAAGAAAGTACAGAAGAAGAAGCTCGTCACTCCGCCAATAGAGATGCACTGCGAAAGTGTTTAGGGAATTTACCTGAAAACAATCGCAGCTTGCTTAAGTGCCGTTATTCGAAAAGTATGGACATGAAGACTATTGGAGAGAAGTTCGGGAAGTCCACGGATTCGGTAAAAATGCTAATGAGTCGTATACGAAAAGCACTGAGGAAATGTATTTTGGTTCGGTTGGAGGAGGCCGGCATATGATTGATGAACGCTTAGAAGATTTACTTCTTGCATTCAGTTCCGGGGATATTACTGAAGAAGAAGTTAGAGAGCTCGAGGTCTACTTGGAAGACCCTATAAATCGGGCTCGTTTGGTAGACTTTATGCACGAAGAAGCAACTTTGTTGGATGTCTTTGAACAAGAGAAGTCTCAAAAAGTAAAGACAGTTAAAAAGAAGATCAAGACAAATAAACTGAGTCGGGTTTCTCGTAAGAAGAAAAAGAAAGCTCCTGTAGTTCTGCCTTGGATTGGTGTTGCCATAGCCGCATCGATCATTTTTGCTTTTGTCCTGCTAAGAAAACAAGGACCAGTAGACAGTATTGTCTATGATCGTTTAGTTGTTGAAAAAGTTTATGGCAATAGCGCAAATGTGAAAAAAGGCGACGTGCTTTCACTCGGGGACCAGATAAAAACGGGAGAAGGTTCTCGTGTTTATATGAATTATACAGACGGTACTTTAGTTAAACTTTCTTCAGACTCTCTTATGACTTTAAATAAAGGAACGAGTACGAAAAGTATTCATCTGGAAACTGGTCATGTACACCTGGATGTTATAAAGCAGAAAGCTGGCGATCCGTTGTTAGTTCATACTGCGAAATCTACAGCAAGAGTTTTAGGTACAGTTTTAGAAGTATCGAAGAGTGACCACCACTCGCGATTAGATGTTTATGAAGGCCGAGTTGAGTATATACGTCACTCAGATCAAAAAACGGTCTTGGTGAATAAACGAGAATATGCCGATGCAAATCATAAAAGGTTCTTGAGTCGATCAAGAGTACCAAACAGCAATAACTATGTCGCTTTCTGGGATTTTGACCGTGGTTTCGGAGATGTTGCCGAAGATGTATCTGAACATGGTAATGATGCCATTATCCATGGCGCTAAGAGAGTTTTAGGCAAAAGAAAAGGTGCTCTAACTTTTGACGGTATAGATGATTATGTCGATGCCGGAAAGTTTGATGTAAACTCAAATGTCATGACTATATCTAGCTGGATCAAAATTCGCACACTTGAGGGATTAAGTGGAGAAGGTCGCATTATTTCTAAAGTCACACCAAATAAAACTAAAGGCCTTCATCATGTATTTATGTTGAGTCCTTATCCGTCTGGGGATGGTCACGGTATTCGCTTCCGTTTAACTACTAGTGATAAAACTAGTATCTTAATTTCAGATCCACAGGATTTGAAAGTAGGCGAGTGGATTCATGTTGCCGCAGTTTATGATGGGAAAGCAATGATTCTTTATCTAGATGGTAAAGAAATATCACGTGAAGCTAAGACTGGAAATATAAATCGCAATGGCTCAAAACCAGTTTGGATTGGCGGTAACCCTGGAGATCCAACATCGAGACCATTTGCCGGTGAAATAGATGACTTGCGTATCTTTAGAAAAGCATTGACGCCAGTACAAATAAGAGAACTAGCCCAATAAGCTTCATTTTTTTTGAAATTGCTGAGGTGTTTACTAGTGAACACCTTTATGTATCAAGTTTCTCGCTTCCTTTAAACCTCTTTATTTCTTTTTCCTTCCTCCATTTACGGTTAGATATTTTAGTTTTGGAATACAAAAACAAATAAAAATATCAAAATCACTGTTACCTTTTTGACGCTCCGGCAACTAACTCCTGAATAGATGAAAAACTTCATCATTTTTTGTCTTTATGATGCAGAATGTTAAAAGTATAGGAGTGCTAAAAGTGGGTTTTAAAAACTTATTTTTCTCAGCGATGCTGGGACTTGGAATGAACTCTATGGCAGCTGATTGGTCAGGTCCCATAGATGTAAACGCAGGAACCTTTGGTCACTCGGCTGTTGATGCCGGCGATATAAATAAAGATGGTTTAACAGACATACTACTTGTTGGTGGCTCAGCTCATGGCGCTGGTAAAGTCTTTGCTTGGGTCGAACAGAAAGCAAATGGTAGCTGGGTTAAGCACAACGTCAATACCAATAAGTCATTGAGAAAGTTTCTTGGTTCAGCAAAACTGGCAGACTTCGATGGCGATGGCGATCTAGATATTGCGATTAGTTCAGACCGACACTCCGGTTCAACGAAGGAAGCTGAAGTTTGGGTTTTCATTAATCCAGGTAAAGATAAAGTTACTCAAAACTGGGCCTTTGAACAAGTGACGTCAAAAACTATGCCTTGGCACCATATAAATGATATGGAGATTGCCGATATGGATGACGACGGTAAGCTCGATATTGTTTGTCGCAGTTTAGAGCCAAATGAAATTCACGTTTTCTATCAGAACAATCTTAGCTCTTGGCAAAGAAAGTCAATTAGTACTCAATTACCAGACTCAGAAGGTTTAACTGTTGGCAAGATTGATAATGACCGTTTTCCAGACATCGAAGCTTCTGGATTTTGGTATAAGTCTCCAAGTAACCCTCGTACACAGAGTTACACAAGATTGAAAATGGATTCCAACTATCACACTGTTAATCAAAATACAAAAGAAGCCATTGGTGATATAGATGGTGATGGTCTCAATGATATACTTATGGGACCAGCTGAAACTTTCCGTAAAGGAGGGAATCACATTCTTGCTTGGTATAAAAATCCAGGTAACACGAACAATACTAACTGGTCTAAGAAAGTTCTAGAAAGTAACACAAACCGTATGCACCAAGTGAAATTGGCCGATATGGATAACGACGGTGATCTTGACGCAGTTACAGGACAAGCTTGGGACCCTAAAACTATTCGTGTTTTCTATAACGACGGTAAAGGTAACTTTGGTTCACCTAAAACTGTGATAAATGGCAAAGGTCTTTACTCAAGTGCGATTATCGACATGGATAACGATGGTGACCTAGACATAGTTGGTTGTGAAAACTATACAGGAAATACATTCATGTATAGAAATCTACATTCTGGAAGTGAACCAAATCTTCCACCGTCAGTAAGCATCTCAGCAAACTTAACTAAAGGTTTTGCGCCACTTACTGTTAGTTTTTCTGCGACAGCTTCAGATAGCGACGGCATCAAGTCATACAAATGGACTTTTGGTGATGGCAGCGGTAACTCTGCAAATACGAAGAACACAACATACAAATATACAAAAGTTGGTACTCATACTGCAAAGCTAGTTGTGACTGATAATAAAAACGCCACGACTACTAAGACGATTAAAATCACAGTTGAAGAAGAAGTTATTGATCCAGAACCAAACCCAGAGAAAACTATCGTCGATGACAACAGTTCAAATGTTGTGTATCAAGGTAATTGGGGACTAGATAAAAATAATAAATATACCAAAGGTGCTCATAACAATACGCTTCACTGGAGTACTCAGTCTGGAGCAAAAGCTATTCTGGATTTCGAAGGTACTTGGGTCAAGTTATACTGCAAAACAGCAACAAATGGCAATAAGATTCGCGTTCGAATCGATGGCGGGGCTTATAAAGAAATAGACCTGAAAGGAAATGGCGAACAGAAGCAGCTAGTTTTCAATAAACAAGGTTTCAGTGAAGGCTCTCATACTATTTCAGTTGAAGGCCGTGGTTCCGCTGTACACATCGATTACTTTGAATTTGGTAGTGATGTAACAGATCCTGATCCTGATCCAAACCCAGGTCCATCAGAACCTATTCCTTACGATGCTTCGAACTCTTTTACTTCGAATAACATAAATGCAAAAGGTCACGTAAAAGCAAACAGCTGGCTTGGTTATGAAGTCGACTTTGAGAATGGTCGAGACACAGTTAAACTTGAAGTTTCTAGTGGCCGAAACGGCGGTACCATTCAGTGTCGACTTGGAAGTCGCGATGGTCAGGTTCTTGGAAGCGTATTTGTCCCAAATACAGGTGGTTGGTACAACTTCATAGAAGTTCACTGCTTTATCGGTCAAACAATCGGAGCTCAAGATCTATACTTCACTTTTGAAGGTAGTCAGAAAACTTTACTAGACATCGAAAGTTTTGAGTTAGTTTCAAGTAGTGCGACGAATAGCGCTTTAGAAGCAGAAACTGCACTTCTTTCCAACGCAGCTGCAGACTCCACAGTCTCTGGTTCGTCAGGTGGTGGTTATGTAGTTATTGCTAAAGGTGGTTTTACGGCTTGGACTGTAAATGCTCCATCAGCAGGCAAATACACATTGGTTTTCGATTACGCTCTTATGGCAGAAAGTAATGGTATGGAATTAGTGCTTAACGATTCTTCACTGCCAACTTACATGTTATTTTCTCAATCGGAAGACTGGTCGAAGTTCAGTATAGATGTTGAGCTTAAAGCCGGTGAAAATGATGTGATCTTAAGTAACACAGGTAACAGTTCTATCGAAATAGATTCAATGAATATCAGATCTGTTGAATAAACCTTAAAATTCTCCTAACCCCCGCACGTAGAGCCCTCAATTTATTTTGAGGGCTTTTTTTTGTTTCATATCAATTAATAAGCTTTTCTCTGTATAGGTCGGCTGCCCAGCTTTGTTCCACATTAAAAATCCCTTAATTTAGGAACTATTGAACGGATGAAGCTGCACTTACATATCTTGGTTATTCTTTCTCTGTGTTTTATTCAGTCTATAGACGCTGCTTCTTTTGAAAGTACGGTTAAGCCGATTATCGAAAAGTATTGCTATAAATGTCACGATGAAGATGTTCAAAAAGGCGACTTACGACTAGATCAGGTACTTACTGAAGATCACGTTATTCAACACCGCAAAGAGTGGTTGCGAGTTCTTGAGCAAATCAAATCGAAAGAGATGCCTCCGAAAAAGCCTTACTTGCCACAAGCAGATCTAGACAGAGTAGTACGCTGGCTGGATAGCACTTTAAATAACTACGACTGGAGCAAGATCAAAAACCCAGGTTATGTAAGCTTAGCTAGATTGACCAATAAAGAGTACACCAACTCTGTAGAAGATGTTTTCCGTATAGACTTTCATAAGAAGTCGGCCTTTATCAAAGACGCAGAGGGCGACTCAGGTTTTACAAATGATCGAGATAACCTAGGTATGTCGATTAGTTCACTCAATAAGTATTTTGGGGAAGCTTCAAGATATGCCGATGCTTTCTTGTCCTATAAAAACAAGCCTTGGTCGAAGACATTTAAGCTTGGTAAAGGCGATAAGCCAGCGATGCTAAGGAACAACAAGTCACATACAGAAGCAATAGAGTTTCCATTTACCGGTGTTTATAAAATGACTGTAAATGCTCAGGCTTCGAGGAAGAATGTTACAGGCTTTATGGTCATGATAAATAACGTTGCGGTCTATCACCAATCAGTTGCTGGAGAGAAAGCCCAAACTTATGAGTTCCCAGTTTTTGTTGAAAAAGGAGCGGGGACAGTGGTCATACATTTTAGTAAGACCAGTGCAGCCATTTATAACGATGGCCGTATTCAGCATAAGGTAAAAGGAGAGACTATTCGCGAGATCTCAAAAGCAGCAAGAGCTTACCCGCGTATGGAAATACCAGCCAAGCATAAAGGCAATAAAAACTATCAAGTAGCTTATCGAGAGATCAACCAGAAGATACAAAAAGCCTACCGTGGCATCATGGCTGTTGACGTACTATTAAAGCAAAACCCTTTGCCAGATGACCGTTCACAACTCTATGGTTTAAGTCGAGTTTTAGAGTGTAAAAAAGCTGAAGTTATCTTTAAGAAGTCTGGCAAGGAAATGCGTAAGATGATTGCCGACGCAATAGGTCGAGACTTAGTTAAAGAGTGTAGTAAGGCATCTGACCGTTATTATGAGAAGTTCAATAAACTTTATGGACAAGATAACGACAGCCTCGATCCTTTGAACTTGTATAGCTTTTCATTCTCAGGTCCATTTTTAAGTGAAAATTCGCAAGACCCTAAAAAATACTTAAGTATGCCCAAAACTCGCAAAAGTGCCGAGACAATCATTCGCTACTTGGCAATAAGAGCTTTTCGCAAGAAAGTGACTAATGCAGAGCTGACTCCTATTTTAAAAGTTTATGATTTAACTTTCAAAGAAACTAGAAGTTACGATGTTGCACTGCGGGATAGTCTTATCTCTCTTTTGACCTCACCAAATTTTCTTTTATTAAGAAATGACCTTCCAGAAAAAGGAACAGAGATAGATGACTTTCAGAAAGTCTCCAGATTGTCTTACTTCCTATGGCAAACAGTTCCGGACGTAACACTTTTAAGAGCTGCACATACAGCAAAAATAAACGATCCAAAAGTTCTTAGACAGCAACTTCAACGAATGATTAATAGTGACAAGTTCGATTCCTTTTGTCGTTCATTTACTCATGAATGGCTAAATATAAATGGCGTAACAGGTGTTTCGCGTTACATAAAGGAACAGTTACTTAAAGAACCAGAATTGCTGTTTAGAAAGATCTTTAAAGAGAATCGAAATATCTTTGAGCTGATCGACCCTAACTATACTTTTTTAAATCAAACCCTAGCAAAAAAGTATGGTATAACAGGAGTGAAGGGCGACGAAATGCGCTTGGTTAAGCTTCGAGATAAACGACGTGGTGGATTACTGACTATGGGTGGCATTTTGAATTCGACTTCACTGCCAGAAAGAACGAGTCCGGTTATTCGTGGGGCTTGGATTGTTGAGACTATTTTCGGTGAAGAGTTACCACTTCCACCAGATGATGTACCGGAGATTCCAGCTAAAAATAAGAGTCCGAAAACAGTTCGGCAAATTCTTGAGCGACACCGTGAAAATGCTAGTTGTGCTGGCTGCCACTCGCGTATAGATCCATATGGCTTCGCTTTAGAGAACTATGATCAGATCGGTCGCTGGCGAGAAAAAGAAGAGGGCAATCATAAGCCTATTGATTCTTCAATGATTTTAAAGACTGGTCAGAAAACAAAAACTGTAGCCGAGTTTAAGTCTTACTTGATGAAATATAAGAAAGATGAAATCCGTCGAAACCTTGTTGAAAGAGTTTTAGCTTTTGCACTGGGTCGTAAACTTCAGTACTACGATGAGCCTGCGATCCAGAAGATCATTGCCAAAGTGAAGGCAAGTGGCGATAAATCATTTTTCTTAATTGAAGCCGTCGTCCAGTCTTACCCATTTTTGAATCAGCAACTTCAGAAGGAGAACTTATGAGAAAGAATTGGTTACTAGATAGAAGAACTCTTCTTAAAGCTGCTGGTGTTTCCGTAGCTCTACCTTACTTGGAAGTTATGGGCGCTGGAGAACGAAAAGCTCAACCTCCTCAACGTTTCGTGACGCTTTATTTTCCAAATGGCGTGTACCCAGGTGCATGGGACAGTTCTGGTTCAGGAAAGAGTTTTAAGCTTGGTGGTGTCCTTGAGCCGATGAATCCTTTGAAAGATAAAGTGATGACGGTGAATAAACTTTTTCACCCAGGTGGTCATATAAAAAATGCTCTGAGTTTTTTAAATGGTTATCACCATCCAAACGGTCAACGAATCATCAAGTCAAAAGTATCTATCGACCAAATCATTGCTAAGAAGTACCAGGAAGAGTCGTTTTTACCATCGCTTCACTTAGGTGTTGAAGCGGCGCTACAAGGTTTTAATGGACCTATTGCTAAGTCTCATGGTAGTTCTATCTCACGTTCATTTTCAGGTTTTAAGATAGAACCAGAGTTAAGCCCAAGTACGGCTTTCGATAGTTTATTTGGACATCGAGTTCCAGGTGCTAAAAAAGCGATAAATCGTCAAAAGAATATTGTCGATAGTGTTTGGACACAAGCTAAGTACATGAACAAAAAGGTCAGTAAAAATGATAAGTCAAAGATGGCTCAGTATTTTGAAAGTCTTAGAAGTGTAGAACTGAAACTGAACAAAACTCTGAATCCACCTAAAAAGAGTTGGTATCCGAAGTCAGAGCCGAAGTTGGAAGACTATAAGATTACTGGACAGCCCAATGGTCATGAAGAGTATGTCAAGCTTATGCTGGATCTTATACTTTTGGGTTTGTGGACAGACACGACACGTGTGGCAACCATGATGTACGGTGTCAGTATCAGTCAATTAAATTACAACTTCCTCAAAGGTGGAGGAAACCACCATGCGAAGTCGCACCATCGCGGTGAGCAAAAAGGTATAGATGCCTACAATAATATTTCTCGTTGGTTCGTGAAGATGACTTATGAATTAATGAAGAAGATGGATGAAGTCGATGAGGGGAATGGTTCTATGTTGGATAACAGCTTAATTCTTCTTGGCTCAGGTTTGAGCGATGGTAACATTCACGATATGAAGAACATTCCTTTACTTATCGGCGGTGGTGCTGGAGGTAAACTCAAAACAGGTAAATCTGTAAATATCTCAGGTGACCGAAAACTTGCCGACTTACTTTTAACCATACTTCATAAGTTCGATATAAAGCAGCAAGACCTTCATGGTCATGGAACTAAGGTTCTAAGTGAAATAGGCTAGATCATTTATTGAATTAAACCCAGTTTTGCAGAGTTCTGCAGAGCTGGGTATTTTTATGCCTCGATTTTTTAGAGGTGGTTTTAATGAAGTTATGTTTTTCTTCCCATCCTTCTTTTCCTCGTGCTTTCTATAAAGTTAACGGTACTTACCTCGAGACTTCAAAAAAAATATAAAAAGGTTGTTACCTTTGCCCTTTTTCTGGAACAGACATACGGCGAGGTTTTTTAAGTAAAGAACCTTTTGCTGTGATCAATGGAACAGAAAATAGATAAGTCAGTTGTGTGTCTTATCTTTAAAAAAGGTGTAAGTATGAACAGAAAAGCGATAGGTAGCCGCTCAAGAATAAACCTGCAATGGTTTTTGGCGCTGCTAGTTTTAGGTTCTAGTGCTAAGGCAGAATTGTCATTCACAGATGGAGTCGACATGCAACGCTCGATGGGCGAAGTTGGCAATGCTGTAGTAAATGGAAAACACTATACATTTGGCAGGATGTGGACTATAAAGCCAGATCAGTTTGACGACCATGTTAGAGAGTATGATCCAGCGACTAAAAAGTGGACCATAGTTTCTTCCTTTCCTTCACAGATATCTACCAATAACCATTTTACTGCTGGTAATAGTGTCAACGGCGATGAAGTCTGGATTTGTGGAGGTAAAAACGCTGCTTACCGCGCACATAATAAAGTCTTTGTTTTTAATGCAAGAACGAAAACATGGCGTCAAGGTCCTAGTCTACCGCAAAGACGTTGGTCAGGAGCTACTGCCATAGTTGGAAATAAACTTCACTATGTTAGTGGGTATTTCTATTCTAAAGTTGATGGTCTGACGACTGGTGAGATAAAAAAGAAATATGCTTTCGATAACCACTGGGTTCTAGATTTAAATAATGAAGCAGCTGGTTGGCAAAATGCCGCCGCAGCACCTAAACGAGGACACGCTGCTGTCGTTGGTTTAAAGGGTAAGATTTACCTTATCGGTGGCGAAGAACGTCACTCACATGACAGAGACCGTGCGGAAGTTTTCTGCTATAATCCAGCTAATAATTCTTGGATTCAGGTCGCGTCATTACCGAAAAAACGTTCACATGCAGAGTGGGCGACATTTGTTCATCAAGGCAAAATCTGGTCTGTTGGTGGGATTAACTATAGTGCTCGCGATGTTCAAAACGAGATTTATACTTATGATCCAAGTAACAATACATGGTCACTCTATGGCAATATGCCAGCTCACATAACAAGTTCATTAGCTAAACCTCTAAATGGCAAACTCCACGTTTGTGGCGGTGGTCACGAAGATTGGTGGGTTGAACATAGTGGCTGGGGTGGTAAAAACGTCAAGGTTCATACACTGCCAGGTGGTGGAGAGCCAGAACCAAACCTTCCTCCAGTAGTCAGTATTTCGGCAAACTTAACTTCAGGTTTTGCTCCGTTGACAGTTAGCTTTTCTGCAACAGCTTCAGATAGTGATGGCATAAAGTCTTACAAATGGACTTTTGGAGACGGTAGCGGCAACTCTGCAAATATGAAGAATACAACATATAAATATACAAAAATCGGTACTCACACAGCTAAGTTAGTTGTGACAGATAACTTAGGTGCGAAAACATCTAAGACTTTAAAAATCACCGTTGAAGAAGATGTTGTTATTCCAGATCCAGAAGGGACTATTGTCGATGACAACAGTTCAGCCATCACTTATAATGGCTGGGGCTTAGATCGAGCAAATAAGTACACCAAAGGCGCTCATAACGATACGCTTCATTGGAGTAAGACGATTGGTGCCAAAGCGACTCTCGACTTCGAAGGAACTTGGATAAAACTTTATTGTAAGACTGCTACAAATGGCAATACGATCCGAGTTTCAGTTGATGGAGGATCACCAACGGACATTAACCTAAATGGTAATAATGAGCAGCAACAACTAGTTTTTACAAAACAAGGATTGTCAGCTGGTTCACACACCATAACAGTTGAGTGTCGAGGGGCAGCAGTCCATATCGACTATTTTGAATTTGGTGGCGACACGACAGATCCGAACCCAGGTCCATCTGAACCGATAGTTTACAATGCTTCGAGCTTTTTTGACTCTAACAATCTAAATACCAAAGGCCATGTAAAAGCGAATAGCTGGCTTGGTTATGAAGTCGACTTTGAGAATGGTAGAGACACAATAAAGTTTGAAGTTTCTAGTGGCCGAAATGGCGGTACGATTCAGTGTCGATTGGGAGGCCGTAACGGCGAGATACTTGGTAGTGTTTATGTCCCAAATACTGGCGGCTGGTTCAACTTTATAGACGTTCACTGTTTTATTGGCCAAACAGTTGGAGCTCAAGATCTATACTTCACTTTTGAAGGCGGTTTAAAAACTTTACTAGATATCGAGAGCTTTGAGTTAGTTTCAAGTGTAGATGCGAGTAACTCTCAAGAAGCTGAAAGCGCTCTGCTGTCAAATGCCGCAGCCGACTCTTCTGTAGCGGGTTCATCTGGCGATAATTATGCAGTTATTGCTAAAGGTGGCTTTGCTGGTTGGACGGTGAATGTTCCAGAAACAGGGAAGTACACACTTGTGTTCGGTTATTCTCTTATGGCTGAAACAAATGAAATGGAGCTTTTAGTAAATGATTCATTTTTACCGAGTAATGCACTTTTTACTGAATCCGAAGGATGGTCTAACTTCAGTGTTGAAGTAAATCTCAAAGCAGGTGAGAACGATCTTGTTTTGAGTAATGTTGGCAACTCGAGTATCGAAATCGATACTCTGAGTCTTAAAGCAACACAGTAAGTAAGAGTTTTAAAGGAGTTACATTTTTGGTGTAGCTTCTTTAACTTTTATTACTTCAGCTCAACAAACTCTGAGCTGATCATCATACCATTTTCATCAGTAATGTTGAAGAATGCAGCAACAGCATCACTTGAAACTGTTGAAGTGATATTTTTCCCATTAATTTTTGCCGGGCTTTCCTGCCATGTTTTATCCGGCCAGACAGGATTTTTATCTAGAGTATATACGAGTGTGGCCTTATGAGCAGTTCCCGTTGTAGAAACAGAAAGAGAAGAGTTGTTTAACTTAGGCTTAGACACTTTTAAAAAAGTCTTCTTATTCTTGATAACGCTATCGGCAAAGGCGTAACACTCCTTAGTAAACCAAACAGGACCATGACCATGCTTCATTTTAACTTGATAACGTAGAGTTGCGGGGCTATTTACAGCTTGAGAAGATTTTTGTGTTGCCGGTAAAGCGAAGTGATAATCGTTCGTGCCGTTTACCCAAAGAGTTGGGATTTTGACATTTTTAAAATATGCAGATCCATCATAGTACTTTGCGACTGTATCCCAGTGTTTTCCTTTTTTGATGACTCGACCTTGGTGACCACTAGAGCCTATAAGAAATCCACAGCCATAAGCTGGAATGGCGAATTTATAGCGGTTATCAACACCCATAGTTGTACTCGTGAGGTTGCCGCCCCAACTCACACCGATTATACCTGTTTTGTCTGGATTAACTTCAGGAAAAGAACGGACTAGTGAATGGGCTAAAATTATTTGAGTTACAGCATGGTAGTACCACTGGTTAGTAACAGGTTTTTCGAAATCGTGAAAAACGCCATCTCTAGCAGGACCAGGGTTTGGAGTTGATAATCGACCACTTTTAACTTCACCCTTATTTTTTTTAAGAGGCAAGTGACCTTCTAGATCCATGCTTATGGCAGCATAACCATGTGAGTTCCAGATTTTAACCCAAGCATCAAAGGCCGTTCCGCCACCGCCATGTACACATATGACCGCCGGCCAACCACCTTCAGGAGCAGTTCCTTTTGGAGCGCTGTAGTAAGCAAAAGTTTGAACTCTCTTCCCTTTATAATTAATCGAATCGTACAATATACCGGTGACACCAGCCTTAGGAGCTAAGTCTGTTTTTTCCCAGTTTGGAGCCTTGTAGAGTTCTTTAAGGTTCCATGGACCAACACTTTCTTGAGCTACAAGTAAAGTGTGAATAAAGGTTAAGAGAATGAAAAGTTTTGTAGAGCTTTTAATCATAATGAACACTTTGGGTTATCTGTTTATAATAATTATAAACAAAAAAATATTCAGAGTGTTACTAAACCCATACTTTATAATCTAAGCTTTTTGGTGAATGAGAATTTTACCCCAGGTTCTCTTTGATGCGGAAATATACTTGATAAAATAATTCAATGATGAGTATAGGCGTCTTCATTTCATTTGTTCCTTAGTCTAAAAGGATTTTAATAAATGAAACTACTATCCATTATATGTATCTTTTTGTTTTCGGTATTTTTAAATGCTGAAGAGAAAAAGGAAAACTGGCAAAGTTTGTTCAATGGCAAAGACCTTTCAGGTTGGGATATAGCCATAAGAGGTCAAGACACCAATAAGGACCTAGGGAAGTACTTTTCTGTACACGAAGGCAATTTACATATTTACAAAGATACTCACCCAGATGAAATGATTGAGTATGGTGTGATTATGAGTAAAAAGTCTTATAAGAACTATCGACTTAGGTTTGAGTATAAATGGGGGGAGAAGCGTTTCGCTCCTAGAAAGTATGTTAAGCGTGACACGGGTCTTTTAGTTCATGCTTATGATGACAATCGAAATAACTGGCGGGGTGGTGCTTGGCCGCTTTCTGTTGAGTGTCAGATACAAGAGACGGATACAGGTGACTTTCACTTCATTGGTCCACGAGCTAAGATCAAGAGTTCGGCAGTAAAGTTTCAGCGCGATAAAAATCACTTCTATAAGTACGACGAGAATTCGGAAAATGTTCAACTCGTTGAGTTTAGAGGACGTACCCTTAAAAGCCACCAAAACGATTACTTATATATCTGGAATACAGTTGAAGCTGTCGTTATCGGTGGCAATGCAACTTTCTATGTAAATGGTTTAAAAGTCATGGAGGCGATAGGCCTTGAGTATCCTGTTGGTGAGTATAAGCGCAAAAAAAAGAATACTTGGAAACCATTATTAGAAGGAAAGATAGGTTTTCAGTGTGAAGGCGCTGAAGTTATGTATAAAAATATTGAGATTCTTGAACTTCCTGAAGAGAAAAAATAATGAAAGTGCTGCTTAGCATTGTTATTTTGAGCTTGAGTTTATGGGAGACTCAAGCTGCTGAAGTACTGAAGTCAGGTTTCGATAACAATTCTTTACAGGGTTGGGTAAAGGGCAAAGGTCGATGGACTGTTACTGCTGGCGTACTAAACGGTCTAGAATTACCAGAAGATAAACATGTGGCGGGGATCGGTATAAAAGCCGATTGTGCAAATAGCATAGTAGAATTTGAGTTTAAGATTGAAGAGGGCAAGGGAATCTTCATGAAACTTATGAATCAGAAAGGTAAGAAAGACACCAAACTTAGGTTTGGCGTGAGCAGTAACGGTACCGTTGATTTACGTGCTGGCTCACAAAAGCAAAAGTTATTTAAGGCTGTAGGCAAAAGCACTAAAATTAGTAACTTCAGTCTCGATAAATGGTATAAAGCAAAAATTGCTTATTTAGATAATTCTATATCTGTGAGCATAGATTCAAAAGAGTTAATCAAAGGTCAGGTCAACGCGTCTTTTAGCGGACCGAAAAATAAACTAAACCTAGTCGTAAGTGGCAAGGCTTCTTTTAAAAACTTTAAGCTCTCAAAAAATAATTAAAGGTAAATTTCATGATTCAAAAAATACTCCTATTTATGCTCGTCTCTGGATCGGTTTTCGCTCAAGATGAAAACTTGCAGTTATTTAGCTCAACTAAGCCTGTTTTAGAGAATGCTTTTTCAGGTGAGTTTGGCGATAAGGTAAAGGGGAAAGGGGCATGGACGATAAAAGATGGTGTTTTAACAGGAAAGCCTACTGAAGGTCAAAAACATGGACCTGCTGCATACCTTATTCAAGAATGTAAAGATGGCGTGATCGAGTTTGAGTTTCGCATAGAAGACGGCAAGAACTGTCAGCTAGTTTTAGATGATGCGAAGACAAATGATCACAAACTAAGACTTGTTTTCTTTAAAGAGGGCAGAGCGATAGTTATTGCCGGAAGTCAGGCAGGAAAGACTTTGAGGAATGCGGGTAAAGTGAAGAAATATGCAACTTTAAGTCCTTCAGTTTGGAGCAAAGTGACTCTGGAGTATTTAGGGGCGAATATGGTCGTACACTTAAATGGTAAAGTGATTTTCAATAAAAAAGTAAATGATCACTTTGGCGCAAACAAAGATAAGATGGTTTTTACGACTAAAGGCGTCGCTTCATTTAGAAACCTTAAATACTCAACTGGTGTCGCTAAGTAGTATCTTATACAGTCAGTTCTGAGTTAAAACCTAGGACTGACTGAACATCCCCAAAAGTTGAGGTCCCACTCATCTAAACTACTAAAGTTTCCTGTATTGCAGTTCACTCCATTCTTGGAGATAGACTTATAAGAGACTCTTGTCGCACTTCCATCAGTTTTTGAGTAGAGTAACTTTTCTGAATGATTTGGATTGAAGTAAGCATCTTCAAACTTCGTCAGTTTAGCGGTATCGTAAGTCTCAGTAAAAAGCATCGTATCCCCAGCTTTTTCTATTTCACTTAGTCTCACCCATTCTTTCCCGTATCCAGAGTACCAACCACCAGCAGAACCACCACCATTTCCAGGGTAACCAGTGTTGTTCATATGAGAGTTACTTAGAAATTGATTGATGCCATAAGACATGTAGCCATTATTCTCTCGACTTGGAGAACCTTTATCGTCATATCCATATTTTGGACGCTGCAAAACCGAACCTCCTGACTTTGTATACTGAAACGCAAGATCATTTGAAGATGGACACCAAGCAGAGCCTCCAGCTGGGGCTCCAGCTTCGCGATCATTTATATAGTCTTCGCCGATGTAAGGCTTTATGGCATAAGACCAGCCAAAGTACCAGCCAGGCTCTTTATAAACAGTTTTAGGTATGCCGCCGTTGTTATCATCCGCAAAGCCCATGGCGGCAAGAGAGTGATTTCTAAGATTGTTTATGCAAAGGATAGAGCGAGAATCATTTCTAGCTTTTTGAAGGGAGGGCAAAAGCATACTAGAAAGTATACCTATTATGGCGATGACTACCAATAGTTCTATAAGTGTAAAACGCTTATGCATTTGTCCCGTCCTCTAATAAACTCTTAGTTAAAATAGAGGGGCACAACTTTTGATGCAAACTTTAAAAAAAAATCGGGAATAGACTTTCGTCTATTCCCGATTTTTGCGTGTGTGTGTGAGTGTAGAATAAATCTACTGAGGCAATTTTAGTTGCTTCATATAGTGGAACAATAGAGGATAGTGAACCTTTACTGACTTTCTGAATAAAGTTTCTATTTTAGTTTCAAGTCTATATATAAAATAAAAGCCGGCTGGACAGCCGGCTTTTATTCGTGTGTGTGTGGTATGTGTGTGTTGAGAATGTTTGAAGACTTATATGAACTTTGATAAGTTCAGTTGCTTCTTATATATGGTAACAATCGAGGATAATGAACCTTTACTGTAAATTTCAAAAAAAATCTATTTTATGGAAACGAGAGCCGATTTTTCAATCGACTCTCGATCGTGTGCGTGTATGTGTGATTTTTAAAACTTAGGGCTGACGTAGCATCCCCAAAATCTTATTTCCCAGTCTTCTAGACCATTAAAGTTACCAGTATTAAGGTTTTTACCGTCATTGACTACAGAGTTATAGTGTACAACACCCGAGCTCCCGTCTGTTTTTGCGAATGGCAGGCGACCATAGTGGTTTGGATTGAAGTATGCATCTGCAAACTTTGTGAGCTTCATGCCATCAAATGCTTCTACATATAACATGGTTTCACTTGGGTAATCAATGTCGACAATTTTTACATTAGTCTTGCCTGAATTATACCAAGAACCAGCTCCATCTACACCGTTTCCTGGATAGCCAGTATTATTCATCTGCATATTACTCATAAATTGATTGACGGCATAAGATGTGTAAATCTTTTGGTTGCGACTAGCTGCGCCTCTGCTATCGTTTCCGTGTTTTGGTTTTTGAAGTTTTGATGCACCGGCTTTTGTGTATTGAAAAGAAAGATCATCAAAGGCAGGGCACCAAGCGATGCCACCAGGCTTTTTACCAGTCTCACGTTTATGTATATAGTCTCTTCCGAGATATTTCTTTAGTTTGTAGTCCCAACCCGTAAAAATACCAGGAGATGTATGTTGTGTTTTGGCAAATGCACCATTGTTGTCTTGTGCATGTTGGAGGTTACCAAAAGAAAGGTTTCTTAAGTTACTAAGGCAAATAACAGACTTTGCTTCATTGCGACTTCTTGTTAATGAAGGGAGTAGAATAGTCATGAGGATGCCGATGATGGCAACAACAACCAATAGTTCTATAAGTGTAAATTTTTTCATATGTTTCCTCTCGTTTAGTAAGGGAACACATAGATTGGTAGAACCTTTACAGGAAATTTTTATAATTCACAGGATTTATTTTTACAGTCGCAGCGTATAACCTCGATATTATTCTTTTTGAAGTGATCCCGTTGTGTCTTCGAAACTCTTCTATCGGCGGCGATGATAAGTTTTTTTAGCTCGGGGAAATCTACTATCTTTGTGAAGCTGTTCGTGTGGGTAGAGCAGAGGTTGAGGTATTTAATATCTCTAATGCGAAGAGCGGCAAGATCGACAACAGCTCCTCTTAAGTCAACAGTTTCAACTTCAGAGCCGCTTAGCCACTGGTATCTAAAAAAGACATCCCTCATATATATTGTCTTTAAGTTATCGAGGTGAACGTGAATTCTAAAGTATTTAGAACCAATGCCACTCAAGTCTATATGCTCTAGCTTCGACCTTTTTAACCAAGTGAAGTTTTGAATAGCGTTACAGTTTTTAAGGTGCAGTTTATGAAGAGGTAGGCGCGTAAGGATAGAGATGTTCTGCAGGTCAGGGTTATCACTTAAATCCAGATCTAGGCCTTTGTCTGTCCATTTCGCGTTTATGTTGAGGTCTTCAATTCCTGGATTTGTGATAATTAAGGCTTTGCGGATAAACTCTATCTTTTTACTAGGATTTTTAATCATTTTATTAGTCACGGTGAAGAACATATGAGCCACTAGTTCAGATTCATAGTTT
>JAJPOQ010000137.1 GCA_021232515.1 Lentisphaeraceae bacterium | reverse complement strand
AAGAGTCTCTACCAAAAAAGTAGTTGTAAGAAATATTGACTCTCCAAGCGCCAGATGCCTTAGATGGGAAGTTTGGGTAGCACTTTACGGCTTCGCTTTGGTTAGAGTTATCTAAGTCTTGGGCACAAAAATAGACATCTTTAACATTTAAGTATTTAGAGTAAAAGTTGGTGTTCTCAATACCCCAGTCACTAAAGCCCCAGGGCCAACTAGAGCTATTAGCCTTATATGCAGGGAATTCACCATTGTGGTCGGTCGCAAAAATAATTGTACCTTGAGCTATCTGTTGCAGATTTGTCATACAAGTTACCTGCCTAACTTTTGCTCGACTATTTCGTATTGAGGGTATTAATATGGAAACTAAAATAGCAATCATCCCCACAACGACTAAGAGTTCAATAAGAGTAAATTTCTTTATTGTGTATCGCTTCATAAGATTTCCGTCCTTATTAAATTCAATTATGTAAAAAACGTTTGTATCACAAGTTATTAAATCTTAAAAAGATCTTGTTGTTTAAATTATCGAACTCGCTCTATGGAAGATCTAAGACGAGTTCTTGTTTAGACATTGTTATTTAACTCTAACTTTCTTACTCCAGGCCTCTGGCATATCCATAGCTCCGGCTGCCATGACCATACAACGAATTTCTTTACCGGCTTCAGCCTTGGTGATGGTATATTTACTACTCGTTCCGTAGGTGAGTGGATAACCATCTGCAAACCAGTAGTATCTTACGTCCTGTATATCTTTGAGGTTTGCTTTACATTCTATCACACTGCCAATAGAAAGGTCCCCAGACAATTCAGGCTGAGCAGAGTAAATAGCAGGTACTTCTTCAAGCTGCTTTTTCTTTTGTAGCACTTCGATAAAGTCAATAGTAAAATCTTGGCGTTCAGTTTTTGGGTAACCATTTTTGCCGTGTAGAGCGTAGTTTACCTGTATATCGAGTCGTTCTAAGTACGTCGCAGGGGTGGGGGCACGACCAACTTCATACCATGTCTCATTGCCATCTTTATCTTCTTTAGTGATGTTTATATAAGTCATGTCTTTTTCGACAACAAACTCCCAAGTGTGATACTCTCCATCCCACATATAGATGCCACCGGGGATTTTTGATTTACTTTCTTTGAGGTCACCACCGTATACTTTGGCGCGCTTATACTTTTCATTACTTTTTGTGAAGATATTTTTTATATGAGGTTCATGATAGTGAGTGGCTATACCGTTGAGCCAGCCGCCACTTTTGCCATCGAGTTCAAACCAATCACATTCGATTCTATTTGATGTACGCCAATAGATCCATTCTGTTCCGTACGACCAAAATGCAGGGAAAAGACCACCAGTTAATTTCTTTTGTGGAATCTTTGGAAACATACAACGGATACGAAAGACTTTGGGGCCATCCCAAGTATAACCTTGGCCCATGTCATTTATGCTATAAAAAGCACTGCCTTTCCAACGATCTCCAGATTTTGCGAGGGATACAGTTTGTTTATTGTTTTCAGAATCATAGGAATAGACGTCCGGCTTTTTATTTGGCTTTTGAAGCTGTAAGGAACCTCCAACTGCAGTATTAAAACCTGGCGCCATCCAAAGATCACCACCATTAGCTGTACTGTTAGCTATACGTTTTGAGCGAAAGTCATCGTAAAAAACTCTTTCAAAACCCTGGAGGGGGACTCGAGTGCCGCCAGCATTTACACGTGTAGTACTTTTAACTAGGCTTTCACGCCACTTCAGCCACTGGTCATTGTCATGGACATATCGATGCGGAAAGTCTTCAGCATCTAGCACAGGGACTTCATTTTTATAAGGATGGTCGTTAGGCAGAAGCTTCTGAGAACTAAGTCGATGTGCAGCCCAGCCACTGATTTTTTTAACCATTGCTTCAGACGGCTCTGTTATACCAAAAACTAGAGAATCGAGTGCCCAGTCTATATTTCCTTTATTCTTACTATCGCCAATATAAGAATGAGTTTTTAGAATATTTCCTGGTGAGATCATCGCTGTAGAAAAACGATCTGGTTGCTGTTCCGCTGTTGATAGCTTGACTCCATTTACTGAGGCATACATGACTCCCTGGCGGGTACCACAAACAACTGTGTTCCATGTTTCTCCATCTGCAATGACATTTGAAGCGCTCATGATCCGTTTATCATAACCACCAGTTTTATTGCCGATGTACTGAATGTTCAGACCGGTTTTCTTACTAAACCAAATCTTTGGTGAAGAGTAACTAGAACCACGCTTTTTATTTATATCTATAAGAGTCGTTTCTGCAGCCGTTCCAGTGCTGCTGTCTATTCGAAAATTAAAGACTAGCCATCTATAGTTCCAGCGGGCATCTTTAACGCCAGTCATTTTTAGGAAATGCCCGGAGTTTGCCTTGAACTCTATGCCGCCAGTGGATGTTACTTTTTGAGGCGCCAGCTCATTATTGTCTTGTGTTGCATCTCGTTTTAAGGTTCCACGAGGTGAATGCTTCACTACAGGACCGACACTTAAGTCATCTTGAAAGTAGGCCGTCATGATCCATTCTGGGAAGATATTTATCGACCACGGGATCTTATTATCACTTTTTAAAATGTTATCTTTAGGAATAAGCTGAGAAAGAGGGTGACGACCTTGAGTTTGTTCTAATATGCTGACTTTACCGTCATTATTTGAATCAAAGTTTATTTGAAGTTCAGGACATTGCTTTGAAATAACTGCCAGCATTTCCTTGCGTTCGGCCTCGTCATATAAACCATTTCTATCTGCATCTAGACTGACTTTTATAGTTGAGAGCTTCATTGGCTTATCGATAGTCTTCTTTGCCATCACATCAGTTCTATTTATCGTCGATTGAGAATCAACTTGCTTTTCGCAACCAGTAAAAAGAGTCAGCATAACTCCAGTACAGAGAATGCCTTTTAATCTTAAAAATTTATATTTTTGTAAATTCATTGAATACCGCCTCCTAACTATTATACACACAAACACATAACAACGGTAAATAATCTATTTACATCGGGATGTTATAACATAAGAATAGGAGGTGAGATACAAAAGAAAAAGTAATCAAATGCGCATATCTAGTATCATTTGCGAAAGGACTGAGTTTGATTGGATAAGCTTTTTTCGAGTAAAAAGCTAAGGGTAACGGTATGTCACCCTAACTCAAAGTTAAATTTTATGGAGCTTATAGGGGTAGACTTTTCCTGCAGACCACTGACAGCCATAGAGATTTCCATTTGAATCAACACAAACGTCATGAACATTTTTAAAGACTTTCTTTTCTTGGTAAAGGTGTTGGAGTTGACCTCTCTCATCATGTTTTGGTTGGTGTGCACCAGGAGCAGAAACGACTTTATTGTCTCTATCTAAGATGACGATATAGCCACGCCCTTGCCAACCTCTAAAGTCATTTTCATAAGTTCCAAAACAAACACCAGAGTAAAGAAAGTCACCGTCGATTACTGGACGACTCATATAAACTCCGGGTAAGTAAACACTTCTTACATACTTACCACTTAAGGTATACCAGTGGAACTCATTTCGAAGTCTTGCTGTACAGACTAAGAGAGGTTCTTTGTAGCGTGTGTCTAGAGCTATACCATGTGCCTGCATGAACTTCCCTTTATTGACTGGCTGTGTACTTTTGCCGCCAAACTTACGGATGAATTGTCCCATAGAATTGTACTGATAGATAAATTGGCTGCCGTATCCGTCAATGACATAGATATCGCCATTTTCAGATATCGCAGTTTCGGTTGGGTTTGTCGGTTTAAGCTTTCCTTTTCGATCCAATTCTAGAATGATGTTACCGTTCAAGTCTGTCTTAACAATTCTGCCACTGGTATAAGTGAGGTAGAGGAAAGGAACATCGCACTCGACATTTACCGTAAGGCCATGAGCTCCTTTGGTATTTAGCGTCCAGCTGTTCAGTAATTCTCCCTCGGTAGATAGGATAAGCATATTGTTTTTTGGATGGTCTGTGAAAAGGAAGAGTCGTCCGTCGGGTACTTGGACCATCTCATGACAATTGTTGACTGGGTGTGTACTTGGCTCTGCCTTACACCATTTTTTATCAACTCTGTACTTAAAGTCGCCATGACCGATGATATCTCCATGAAAACTATTATCTGCTAGGCAAATACCGGGGAGGGCAAGTGCCGCAGTTTGAATAAAATTTCTTCGATTAAACATAATTTTCCTATACAAATAAATCTTTGATAACTTTCGCTTTCTCAACGCCAGTTAGTCTCATGTCGAGACCTTGATAACGGTAGGTAAGTCGATCATCTCGTATTCCCAGTGCATTGAGAACTGTTGCATGAAAGTCGTGGACATGAACGGGTTTGTCGGCTACGTGGAATCCATAATCATCTGTCTCACCGTATGTTGTGCCACCATTGACTCCAGCACCTGCCATGAAGATTGAAAATGCACTTGGGTGATGGTCGCGTCCTGCCGCAAGAGAGTTTATGTCTCCTTGACCAACTGGGCTTCTACCAAATTCACTACCCCAAATAATCAGAGTGTCTTCTAAAAGCCCTCGTTGTTTGAGGTCTTTAATGAGTGCGGCAGTGCCTTGGTCTGTGTCGCGACAACGCTCCAGGCCATTCTGAGTTAAGTTACCGTGTTGATCCCAGTCAGGATGGAAGACTTGAATAAAACGAACATTTCTTTCAGCTAGACGGCGAGCCATGATACAGTTACGAGCAAAAGTTCCCGGGCGACGTGAGTCTGGTCCATACATGTCAAAGACATGATCAGGCTCATCAGATAAGTCAGTCAGCTCTGGTACTGAAGTTTGCATTCTGTAAGCCATCTCATACTGCTTAATTCTTGTATCTATTTCCGGATCATGAGTTTCTGCGAGTCTTTGGCGGTTAAGTGTCGCTAGATTGTCGAGCATTTGACGGCGTATATTTTTCTTCATGCCTTTAGGGTCATTTAGATAAAGGACTGGTTCTTTAGCAGCCCTTAACTTCACTCCTTGGTAGCTCGATGGAAGAAAGCCTGCACCCCAGTAATATTCGTAAAGAGGTTGATCAGAAGGACGGTCCATTTTTGAAATGAGCGTAACGAAGTCGGGAAGGTTTTTATTTTCAGAGCCGAGGCCATAACTCGTCCACGCGCCTATACTTGGTCGGCCTGGTAGTTGATGGCCTGTCAGCATCTTAGTCATGGCAGGTGCGTGATTTATTTGGTCAGACTTCATAGAGTTTATCACACATATATTATCAGCGACTGAACCTATGTGAGGAATCCATTCGCCCAGTTCTAACCCAGACTTTCCACACTTATTGAATTTCGCTCTGGCTCCCATAGCTAACTGCTTTTTGCCTTTGGTCATGGTTGTTATTCTTTGACCTTTGCGAATAGAGTTTGGAATCTCTTTGCCTTCAACTTTAGCTAGGTGGGGGCGATGATTAAAAAGTTCTAGTTGTGAAGATCCACCAGACATTGTTAAGTAGATAACACGCTTAGCTTTTGGCTTAAAGTGCGGGAGGTTAGATAAACCACCATGTTCATTGCGAGTTATTTTTTCTTCTGCTTGAAGTGAATTGAGTGCTATGGAGCCAAGACTGAATCCTGCGGCAGACTTAAGTAAGTTTCGTCTGTTCATGCTAGTGATATTTCTATTGATGTCTTCTATCATGCTATTACTCCCTAGTTAAAGCTTCATCGAGATTTAAAAGTGTGGTCGCGGCGTTCATGTAGGACGCTACTTGAGCAGCATTGAGTCCTTGTGAACCAATTTGGATTTGACCATGAGAAAGTATTCCCTCCGAGTCCTTGGTGTTTTTCTTATACCAGTCTGTCTGCTTATTGACTTGATCCGTCAGAACAAACAATTCTTGCTGGTTTAATTCACGAGAAAGTATCTTGAGCGCCATATAGTTTAAGCGTTCTTGTGTCGTTGCTTTATGAGATAAAGAATCTTGCGCTAGTATGCGAGCAGCTTCTATATATGCTTGGTCATTTAATAAGTTGAGAGCATGCAGTGGAGTGTTGGTTCTCACAACCGATGTTGAGCATAGACTGCGTTTTGAACTGTCGAACATTCCTGTTGGTGCGACAGAGCGTCGCCAAAATGTATAAATACTTCTTCTATATGCGTCTTTACCAGGACTCGTAGTGTAGCGGAAGCGTCCCATAGTTGAGTCTTTCCAAGCACCAAATGGTTGATATGGGAAGACTGGCGGACCTGCAAATCTTTCAGTTAGTAAGCCGGTTGATTTTAAGATACTATCCCGAATCATACTGCTCGGCATTCTAAAGCGAGGCGCTCGTGCCATGAGTTTATTTTTGGGATCTAGCTCATTAAGCTTGGCAGAAGAGTTAGAGGACATCTTATAAGTCTCAGTCATGACCATTGTCTTGATGATGTGTTTAACATCCCAGTTCTTCTCCATGAACTCGACAGCTAACCAATCAAGAACTTTAGGGTGAGTTGGGCGCTCTCCTTGAAGACCAAAATCTTCTGGAGTTCTAACTAGGCCATTCCCAAAGATCATTTGCCAATAACGGTTTACCGTAACTCTTGCAGTCAATGGATTGTTCTTATCGACGATCCAACGCGCTAGTCCAAGTCTATTTCTAGGTTCTTGGTTTGACCATGGTAGTATTTCTTCTAAAACACCAGGCTCAACGACTTCGCCTTTCTTATCCCAGACTCCACGTAGTAATACATGAGTCTTTCTCTTTTTATTTCTTTCCTTCATGACCATGACTTTTCGTTTCTTAGACATGTCTTTGTAGTATTTGACTTGTTTATGAGCGAGGTTTAATTGGTTTCTAATAGTGATTATATCTGAAATGCCAGATAAGTATTCTTCTCGAAACTCATTGCGCTCTTTCGGTGTAAGCTTACTGAGGTTTCCTTTGTATTTTGCTAGAATTTCACTCGGAGATGAACCAAGTTTTTTAGACGTATAGCCGTATTCATCTGTCAATTCTAGACTGAAACGACGCATGCTTTTAAAACCCTCTAAAGACCTGTTGTGAAGTTCGATTACCACTTCTTTATCATCATCGAGTTCATAAGCAGACTTAAAGTTAACGACGATAGTATATTCTTTCTTTAGGTCTCCTTTTTGGCTTGTCCATCCAGTTCTTGGGTCATCATCTAGTATCCCTTTAACCTGACCTAACTTTTTCCAGCCTTTAACTTTGGCTTCGTAGTCAGCTTTAGCTTGTTTATACTCAATGAACTTTTGGGTGCCGGTGGATTTACTCCGAATGAACATTTTTAAGTCGGTGAAGTTCGCATTGCCATCCTTAGCTAGACTTAAGCCACCATTGGTATTATTCGCATCAGGCTTAATTTTTAGACGAATGCCGGTAATTCTCTTTAAAGTTGGTGCCGTAGTGATGATGTAGTCTTCATGTCTTTTATTCGGTCCACTAACGATAAATTCGCCAGCATCAACTTGAGAGACTTTTACATCTTTGCCGGATGTCGCCTTAACTGCTAAAGAGTCGACTCTTTGCCAAGATGAGAAGTCTTCACTTCTGGTTACAATATGCGCTTTTTCTTTTAAAAATTTTTCCAATCCTGGTAAATACTTTGAGATGATCTTTTGCTCTTTCTCTTTTACCTGAGCTAACCAGTCTGTGGCATCTTTTGTAGCTGCTTTATTGATCGATGGTGTGTACTCTAAGAAGGGTTTTGCTTTTGAGCCAGCTCTTCCATTTTCATCGATATTATTGAAGAAGGCATTCATTTGGTAAAACTCTTTGTGGCTAATAGGGTCAAACTTGTGAGTGTGACACTGGGCACAACCAAGAGTTAAGCCCAGCCAGACAGTCCCAGTTGTGCTAACTCGATCGATGACGTAGTCAATTCTAGATTCTTCAGGGTCACGTCCACCTTCGCCATTTGTCATGTGGTTCCGATTGAATGTAGTCGCAAGTTTTTGTTCAGGGGTTGAGTTTGGTAGTAGATCTCCAGCTAATTGTTCAACCGTAAATTGATCAAAAGGCTTATTGTTTTTATAGGCGTTCAGTACCCAATCTTTCCAAGGCCAATTTTGTCGTGTTCTGTCTTGCTGGTATCCATCAGAGTCTGAGTATCGTGCTGCATCCATCCAGACCATCGCCATTCGCTCAGCATAAGCATTACTTGCCAAGAGTCTATCAACTAGCTTTTCATAAGCTTGTGGAGTTGGGTTTTGATCGTAAGCTTGAATAACTTCAGGTTCTGGAGGTAAGCCAGTTAAGTCTAAATGTAGGCGACGAATAAGTGTATGGTTTTTAGCTCTGGGTGCTGGGATTAAATTATTTTTCTCAAGTTTGGCTAACACATAGTGGTCTATTGGCGACTGGGTCCAAGACTTATTCTTCAGTTTGGGTAAGGACGCTTTACTTGGTTTGACATAAGCCCAATGCTTTTCGTACTTAGCGCCACTCTTGATCCACTTATAGATTATCTCTTTTTCTTTTTTACTTAGCTTCTTATCGGTATCTGCAGGTGGCATGATGTCGTCTTCATCATCAGTGACGACAAGCTTATAGACAAGACTAGCTTCTGGATTGCCCGGAACTATGGCGATTTTTTTCTTTTTGAAAGGTTGAGTTGCATGTTCAAAGCTATCTAGACGGAGTTTTGCTTTTCGGTGACTGTCATCTGGACCATGACAGTGATAACACTTGTCTGAAAGAATCGGCAGAACATCTCTACCAAAATTAATTTCTTCAGAGTAAAGAGAGCTACTTAGACTCAAACAAACTATTGCTAAAAAGTATTTTAAGTTTTTCATATACACCATTGAAGTATTTATCCTTTTCATAACTATATGAAGAATGAGTCTTAAAACTTGGACTATTTGGCCAATATGTATTTGATAAAACGGTCAAGGTCGTGTTATTAATTATCTTGGTTAATCTTATTTTGGAGTCTTTTATGGATTCTTATCGTTAATTGTAGTTTGTGGATATTTAGGAAATGAAGCGTGATACACCGATAATAGTCAGAGCTCTGCCTGATAGTGGTATTCTTTATATCAAAAGTTCTCATAGTGACAACTTTTCGATGGATATGGGGATTTGGCCATTTCGCAAAATATGTTGGATAGAGGCGGGGACTGGTACTCTTGAGTTTGAGAATTCATCCTTAAGCTTCACGCAGGGCGACATTCTACTGATAGATGCAGACATCCCACACAAATTCATAGATGTCACTCCATGCACCTTAGCAATTATCTGTTACGATGAGAATGCACTACCATCATCGTCGCGCTCTCTTCACGAACAATTAATTTCATCCTTGCCCATGGGTAAGAAGTTAACTATAAGCGACCCTTGGCGTTGGAATTACCTGCACCAACAGTTTAAAGCGAACTTAATAGAGCAGAGCAATAAGCATGTGGGCTATAGTGAGATGCTGAAGGCAAACCTCATGACAATTGTTACGTTCTTATACCGTGCTGTCTTGTCACAAGATTCTAATTCAGCGAATGATAAGAGTATGATCATTAAAGGTTTGGTGAACTACCTCGAGCGAAACTTCGTAAATGATATAAGTGTCGAGGATTTGGCGGATATGAGTAAGCTTTCTGTCCGTTCTCTCAGTCGTCACTTCAAAGAGCAGACTGGAAAGACAATTGTTCAAAAGATAACCGAGTTGCGAATCCATTATGCTTGTGAACGACTTAAAGAAACCAAACAAATAACTTTTTCCGCTTTTGATGCCGGCTTCAATGACATTTCATTCTTCTATCGTGTCTTCAAAAAACATGTTGGTGTGACGCCAAAGCAGTATGTGAAGAGTATAACTTCAATGGAACAATAAGTTGCCTTTAGTATTAGTCTAACCACGAAAATTAGAAGGATAAGAACCTAACTTCTAGTTTTTTTATTCTTTATCCTCTTCGTATTCTCTGTGGTTTATTAGAGTTGTTCTTTAGATTGATATGACAGAAGTAAGATATTTATATAGACTAGTATTAATCTTTTGAGGGCTACATGAAAAAACTATTATTCTTATTTATTTGTATATCTTTTACACAATTTGTATCTGCTAGTGTTTACTTTCAAAAACCAGACAAGATTTCGGGAATATGCCTTAAGCTAATAGATGGTGAGAATCTTATCGTCAAGATAGATCAAGCCCATAGGCTTGGAGATGTACATACTATCAGCTTAGCTTATTTATTTACTCCCGCTCAAAATCAAAAGTATTATAAAGAAGCATTTGAGTTTACAGAAAAACTTATTCTTGGAAAGAAGGTTTACGGGAAAAGAATCTCAGATAATCAATACATAATTCGCATTGGAACCAAAGATGGTCCGATACTCAATGAACTATTACTTAAAGAGGGTTTAGCGTTTTGGAATGAGATAGACTATGATGAGTTTAATAATGACTATTATTTTTATTCAATTGATGCTCAAGAAAATAAACTAAATATATGGTCTCAAAAAGCACCTGTAGAAAGCCCTTGGATAGCTCAAGAAAAGTTAAAGATTGAAATAAATAAGATTAAAGAGCTAATCCAAGATGGTAAGTTTGAGACTGTGCTTGAGCTGGTTAACTTAAAGCCTAAACTTATTACATATATAGACAATAATAGCAACCTTTTTCTACTTGCCGAATCAGTAAGTCTTTTGAGTAAATCCTATTATCGAGACGAAATTGCTGTCAAAAAAGATCTTAGCAAAGAAAAAGCATTTATAACTGAGTTACTAGATGTTTTTACACGAACGAACAAGCCGAAGTTTACTAGCTTAGTAAGTCTATTGAGAGGCCAGAGGTATGTAAAAGATCCTTTTTTGATGATGGCGGTTATAAAAAGACTTAAAGATATAAATGAGGTCGATTCATCAGGCTTTTCAGCCATCTTCAATGCCAGTCACCCAGAGTGTCTTGATCTTTTAATTAAGCGTGGTGCTGATATAAACATTAAATCTTTTGGTGGATGGACGCCATTGCATACTTTATCGCCTTACCTTCCTGCTGTTAAAAAGTTAGTGAAAGCAGGGATAGACGTAAATGCCGTAGATAGAAATGGTTTTACTTGTTTTAGTTTTGACGTGCAAGAAGATACTTTATCTTACTTAGTTAAAAATGGATTTAATCTAGATATTAAAGATAAATCAGGAAAAACACTTCTTCAAAGAGTTATGTCAAGAGGAGACATCCTCTCTAAAATTACCGATGATGAAAAGAAACATACATTAGCTCAATTAAAGCTATTAGTTGAGCAAGGTGCTTCTTTAAAGAATATTGACAATCATGGACGAACTATTATTCACTCTGTTGTTGATTCAGAAACTGAACAAACGATTCCATACTTAAAAAGTCTTGGATGTGATTTAAGTATCAAAGATAAAGACGGCGAGACTCCTTTAGATTTAGCGAAACGTCTAAAATATATCAATATGGTCAAAGCTCTTAAAGAACATGGTGCTAAGTAGATAAACCACGAAGGTTAAAAGGAAAGAAGCTTGTTTCCAGTTCCTCCTTTATACTCTTCGTGTCCTCTGTGGTTTATTCTTTTTTACTCTGATGTTTATGACTTTTTATTTTTACCACGGAACTAGAGACGTAGTTGTTCTTAGATTATTCTTCAGGATCCCAGAAGGTGTCACTTGAACTTGTTTTTGAAGATAAGAAATTTAAACTTTTAGCTTCACAGTGACCATCGACATATGCAACATTTGCTTTGCCTAAGTGCCGGATGATTTTGTAATTTGGATCATCGGTTAAGTAAGCACTGTTCATTTGATTTTCCTTGATGGTTCCCCACCATTTATATGAGTCCATGATAAGGGCGGTCTCTGAACCGGAAGAGTGAATAAGTGCAGTTGGCTTTAAACCCCATTCATTTCCAACAAAGTATACATTTAGAGCTTGGTTAGTTTTGTTATAACCTTCCACTTTAAAGCCATCTGGACACTTGAGTATAGCAAATGATTCTCCAGCATTTGGCTCATCCATATAACCATTCTTACCGAGTTTATGAATCCATCGATCTATAGTAGATGTACCTTGTGGAGCATAGGAGTTATTTTCAGAAGCATATGATTGTACAGTCAGACATACTTGACGTTGATTACTTAGGCAGACCATCTGCTTAGCTTTCAAGCGGCCTTTACTCAGACTTGGTAAGAGTAATGACATGAGAATGCCAATTATAGCTATGACAACGAGGAGTTCTATTAAGGTAAATTTTTTCATAAGTTACTCATTAGTTGGATCAAAATAGTGACTGCGCCAATCATTTCTGGCAAAATCGCTTGGTTCAATACTCACATGGCCATCATACCATAGTATATTTGCTTTGGCATATATACCCTTATAGTTTCCATGCCATCGAGTTGGATCGTTTCTATTTGCTGTTCCTTGTAGATTGAGGCTCCATCCAGACATGTGCCATATGGTATGATCCATCATTAAAACTTTTCTATGAGGTTCATTTACTTGTTGGATTTTGACATCGCCATGAACTTTATTTTCGGTATATTTTCCACTTTGGTATCCAGTACTCCAAGAGTGTGTTGCATAGGAGGTCGCACCATAACTTTCGGCAGAAGTTCCTTGGATTAATTCACGGGTAAGTGAAGGACAGTGATAAAGTCCGCTAAAATTATTTCGCGTGTACTCATTATCTGTATTCGTATATGGATATAGAGATGCATTGTAGCCTTTTGAATACCAACTAGCAGCAAGACTCCAAAGATCATTTTCTTTATTCCACATAAGGCCTGCAGCACCAATTTGCTTTAGATTACTCTTACATATTGTTGCCTTAGCCTGCTCTTTAGATCTTCGTATACTTGGAACTAGTAAGGTTGAAAGTATACCCAAAATGGCAATAACAACCAGCAGTTCTATAAGTGTGAATTTTTGTTTCATAACATCTTATTCTTAAAATGGATTGTTGATTTTATATTTTCTCAATAGTCAAAAACTTCATTTAAAATATGGCGGTGAAGCAGAACTCCACCGCCGGGTGTGTGTATGTTTGTGTGGAGAGTTTTTAACTAAATAATTCTTCGTATATACCGGTTGAGTCGCCAAATGATTTTTGAGGTAATCCTATGCCATGAAGTATGCTTAGCCATAGATTACATAGCTTACTTTTTTCTTCCATGACGAAGTGTTCTCCGAGTTTTAAGCCAGCACCTTTGCCAGTAATGAGTGTAGGGCAATTTTTCAGACTATGTGTTTCACTAAGGTTTCCGCCATAGACAACCGTGGAGTGATCGAAAAGAGATGATCCGTCTACTTCTTTGGAGGCTTTAAGTTTCTTAATCAAACGAACAATAAACTTGATGTTAGTTTGATCTCTTAATATTGAGATGTCTCGTCTTTCGCTTTTTCCTGGACCAAAGTGACTTATGGTGTGAGGACTTATTTTTACATCTGTTATTTGTGGAAGGATTGTTTCAATTGGTAGCATGTAAGTGAATACACGTGTTGCATCTACCTGCATCGCCGCGACCATTAAGTCAAGCGTTGTATTTACCGCATCGATACCAACTAAACCTTCTTTTGGTACAGCTATGGGAGAACTTGGTTTTTTCTTAGGGATATCAATCCAATTAACTTCTTTTTCCAGTCGTTTTTCAATCTCTCTAACAGATTCAAAATACTCATCGACTTTCTCGACATCTGTTTTGGTCAAACCTCTTTTAACCGTTTTGGCATCTATCAATACCGCATCTAAAACACTTTGGTTATTTTGAAGAGCTTTCTTTCGAACTTCAACAGGCACTCCATCTCCAGAAAATAGTTGATGGTATAGTCCAAGCGGATCTTTATGACCAGACAGAGATTTTCCTAGTTTATTCCAAGAAGCTGAAGATCCAGGGCCATGACCATCGTTTCTTGTACTCGCATTCATTTGTATGGAGGTAAATCTTGTATCTTTACCAAATGCTTCTGCAGCAACTTGATCCACTGAAACTTCGTTATGAAACTTTCTACCAGGCATACCATACTGATTTGCTCCAGTTAGCCAAAACGTTGAACCCCAATGCCCACCTTTAGAATTGCGATGGTATAGATTTTGATAGATTGATACATCTTTTTTAACTTCTTTTAAAGGACTTAAACTCTCAGGTAAAGTGTAGTTTGCACCTGTTTGTTTTTGATCTGGGTACCAGTCACTTCCAGTGACTCCAAATCCCATCGAAAGAAACATGAGTCTTTTTGGATTTTTAGATTCAGTGGTTTTTGAGTAATCTTTTTTAAAGCCAAATGATTCTAAGTAAGGCAATGCTAAGGCTACAGATCCGCAACGTAGGAAAGCTCTTCGTGTATATTTATTCATGGGAACCTCACTTGTATTTAAATGCTTTGGATTGAACTAGATGATGGATATATGAGCGAATTGTATTGCCGTTTTTTTGAGCAATCTTTTCAAGATCATTAGCAAATTGCTCATCTACGAAGCTGTAGTCTCTGGCCAAGCCGTATGAAATAAGCGCTTCTATGAAACCTCTAGTAAACTTATCTTTATGTTTCGCTAAGTTGGAACGAAGTTCATGGAAAGAATTAAAGTTTTCACCACTTGGTAATTTCCCAGAAGGATCGATTTTCAAAGAAACAGTTTTATTGATCTTTTTCTTTTTTCGTGAAGTCTTGGATGTGCTGATATGGTGAAGCTCATCTTCACGCCAGACTCCAGCAGCATTGAAGTTTTCTAGTCCATAGCCAATTGGGTCAATACTGACATGACACTGTGCACACTGTGGTTCTTCCTGGTGCTTCTTATGAAGAATTCGGGCATTAACAGGACCTTCTCCTTCAAAACGACTTAATTGAGGTACATCTGCAGGTGGTGGTGGTGGAGAGTCATTTAGTATGTGCGTCATGACCCAAGCACCGCGTTTAACTAAGTTAGATTCCTTTCCATCTGATCCAAGGATGTGTAACGCAGCCATCCCTAGTAAGCCACCACGGGGACTATCTTTGGAGAGCTTTACAGGTCTAAATTCTTCACCTTGTACTCCTGGTATTTTATAATAGTCTGCCAATCGGTCATTCACGACGACAAAATTGGATACCAATAATTCATCTAGTGACTTATTCTTAGTGAGAATATGCTCGACAGACTTGTATATCTCTTCTTTCGCAAGGCGGCGTATATCTTCGTCAAATTCTGGAAAGTCTTTTGCATCGAATTGAAATGTGTCGACATCTCGCATGCCCAACCATTGGTAAGTGAAACCTCTGATGAATTGATCTGAATTTGGGTGATTGAGTAAGCGTTCTGTCTGAGCGGCAAGAATTTTCTGGTTTGACAATTTTTCAGACTTTGCAAGTGAGAGAAGTTCTTGATCAGGAGGAGAGCTCCAAAGGAAATATGCGAGGCGTACTGCAAGCTCATGGTCTGCTATCGTCTTTTGTTCCTTTGTAGGTTCAGAAATATAGAGAAAACTTGGAGAAGCTAGGATGATTGAGAGTGGTTCAACTATGGCTTCTTTGAATTTCTTTTTACTTCCACCAAAGCTTTTATAGATGTCAACAAGTTTGCTTATATATCTTGAATCAGGCGCTTTCCCTCTGAATGCATTTGTGGCGAATGATGTTAACAGACGATTAACGTATGAATAATGATCTTCACCTGAGTTTGTTTCGAGAAGTATTTCTGGTAAATTATATGGCGGCCAGTTTTCATGTATCGGGCCTTCTACTTCTACCCAATCGACCCAAAGATGTGGGGCTGGGCCTATGCCATTTTTCTTAACCTCTGATATGAAGTAATTCCAACGCTGAGGTCGACTAAGTGTATTTCTTATCTTGAGCCCAAAGTAGGTCTTTTCGTTACTTGGTCTTAGAGTCTTTTCCATGCTAAGTAACTGAGGCGACTTTAATGTACCAGTTATTTTCTTATAACCAGTGGGAGTTTGAGCGTATACATAACCGTCCTTAGGATTGTTTATAGTGGCCAGTTTGTAGCGAATTTTATACTTACCTCCAGTTCTTGGTTTGAAGGTGTGACTTTTTGCTTCACGGTCATGAAACTTATAGACCAGCATGGTGGCACCAGTTTCATTTTCTTCACGACTAACATAGTCAATGAGATGAGGGGCAAAATGCGTATATGTGTGAATGTTTTTCTTAGCTTTCATTTTATCCAAAAGCTTTGGTGCGTCTTCTTCTCCTTTGAGATAAGCAACGGCTTTATCGTACTGTAACTGATATGCACTTAACTCCTTTTTGACGTCTTTCATAGTTTCTATCTCGAGTTCAACTCGAGTGACTTTAGACTTCGGCTTTTTTGTACCATAAAGTTGGAGTAAGTCAGCTAAGGTTTCTTTCGCGATTTTTCGATATAACTCAAATTGATGACTTGAGAAGTAAAGGTTTCTGCCATTTGTATCGAAGCCATCGAGATCTTCATCTTTGGGAAGAAGTAAATAGGTGTCTTTTCGGGGCTCTATTCCGAGTAAATTAACTAGGGAATTTATGTATTCTCGACGATTAAGCCTGCGAAGAGTTACTTCACCACTGCTATCACTCAGGGCTCTTCTAGCAACTACCATCTTCTGACTTAATTCCTGAAGAAAATTGAGTTTGATGTCTTTTGGTAGTTGTTTCTTTTTCTTGGGAGGCATCTCCCCAGAGTTAACTGCCTTAAGAACATGGTCCCAGATCTCGGCAGTTTGGATGTCTTTGCTGATATTCAGTGACAAACCCTCTAGATTGACTCCGCCTTCTTCACTGACTGAGTCGTGGCAGTCAATGCAAAACTTATCAATGACCTCTGCATGAAACTGAGTTAAGCTCATATCATTTAGCTGTTCAGTCAATTTAGGCTCATCTGTTAGAGAAGTGCTTACTTCTTTAGTTGACTGATTGAGGCGCCCTTCATCAGAGATGTAGTTCTTTTTAAGTAAATATAGCGCTACAGAAAATATTATTAAAGTTAGCCAGAATACACTTGGAAATGCTTTTCTTTTTTTATTTTTCACACTTAACCTTTGAGCTGTTTTTGCCTATAGAAGACAAGCCACTCAAAGATTCTTTACATGAATTTCAAAAAAGTTAGGATTTACGATGTTTCAGGCATAAAAGTAGGCATATTAACCCCACTTGTCTCATATGCTTCATTTCTTACTTTAGAGAAGTGAATTTCACAATTCTTCGCTTTCCAAGAATAAGCTCTTTGGATTAAGTTTTGAGGCTAAGTTGGAATCAGGAAAACTGTAGTCTTGCCTTTAAGGTAGTTTAGCGGATCTATTATTAGATCGCCCATAGTATCGTCTAGCAACTTCAAGCCAGTCACTTTTAATCATTTTGCGAAATGTGAAACTCTTCATGTAAAGCCTTTATATGTAACTCTTGATTATGAAGCACAAATAAACCTCTGAGCTCTGTAAATTGCTCCTTTATTGTAAAAAATATTAGTAGAAGGACGTCATCTATTTTAAAGGATGACGTAAAGTTAAACTGAGGATCTTCGCCACCAGGAGAGAAATGATCACCCCGATTCATTATAATGACCCTAACAATGTTAATTAGTGAGCTCTATGAACGAAAACTGGAATACTCGTAAATCTCTTTTACTACGTGCATCAAACCCGGATAATCACGCAGCTTTTGAAGAGTTTGTTCACTACTACCGAAACTTTATCCAGATCGTTTTGGCAAGGCTTGGGGTAAATACAGAGGACTCTAAAGATATTGAACAGAACTTGTTAGTTAAACTTTGGAAAGACTTATCAAAGTTTGATATGGACCGAGAGAAGTCAAATTTTCGAGGTTGGTTAAGCGTGATCATTCGTCATGACGTTTTTCGATTCTATAAACGAAAAAACCGCAAATTAGAAATTGATGGACTTGCGATATCAGAGGAAACCAATGCTGCAGATGTGGATCAACTGATAGAAAGTGAATGGAAAGCTTACATTATTGCTATAACCAAAAAGAAACTTGAAGAACACTTTGATCAAAATGCCATGGCGGTTTTTTCTTTCACTTTAGATGGACTTTCTGCAAGAGATATAGCTGATAAGCTAGGAATCAAAGAAAATACTGTATACGTCACAAGAACAAGAGTTAAGGCTAAGTTTCAACGGGAAATACAAAGCTTGAGAGCTCTTTTGGAGTTTCCTTCAAAATGAAAAATGATCAAGATTCTCTGGTGAATATCAGTCAAGATGATATGGATTATCGAAGCTTAGACCTTTACGATCTTGGAGAAGATATACGAAATAAAGAGTGCTTAAACCACTATAAAAAGTATGAATTCCCTGGAGGACGATACAGCGAGTTGACTAAGATTGCTTCGGGAGGTATGAAAACGATCTATCGAGCTTTTGATAATAAAACAAATAGAGACGTTGCTTTCGCAAGCTTGAATAAAGACTTGCCTCCGGAGTATGTCTCAGCTTTTATAAATGAGGCTCGATTAACAGCTTCTCTTCAACATCCAAATATCATTCGCATCCATGAAATAGGTTTTGATGAAAAGGATCAACCTTTTTTCACAATGGAGTTAAAACCGGGAGATTCTCTTCAGCAAATACTAAAACAGTTGAAGGTAAATAAACCATCTTATAAGTCTGAGTACAGTCTAAGAGACCTAATTACGATTTTTCTGAAAGTTTGTGACGCCGTTTCGTATAGTCACTCTTGCGATATTTTACACTTAGATATAAAGCCAGAAAATATACAGGTCGGTGACTTTGGTGAGGTTCTACTATGTGATTGGGGTTTGAGTCGCTATGTCGGTGAAAAAGAATCTAAAGAAGTACTGTTAGATCAAGAATTCCTTCTTAATAAAACTCTACATGCTGAGATAAAGGGGACTCCTGGATATATGGCTCCCGAACAGATATCCAAACAAACTGAACGAGGATTTGCGACTGATATATATTCTTTGGGAGCCTTGCTGTACACCATACTTACATTAGAAAGACCGTCAGATGGTGAGTTAGAGAATATACTTGAAAAAACATTAAATGGAGAAGTCTTGCCACCAGTAAAAAGGTGTCCAGATCGCGATATACCAGACAGTTTAAATGCAGTCGTCATAAAAGCTATGAAAACAGATATATCTGAACGGTACGTCAGTGTTAGGGAGCTTGCGGCTGATGTACAGAAACACATGGAAGGATACTCAACTTCTGCTGAAAACGCCGGATTACTTAAAGAGCTTGCTCTGTTTTACAATCGAAATAAGTCTTTAGTTTTAGTTTCTCTAGTATTCATCTTATGCTTGGTAACTGGAGTCCTGTTATTTGTCATTAGCTTAAATAGCTCAATTAAGCGTGAAACTGAGTTGCGTCACTTAGCTGAAAGTTCTGCAAATGAAGCTCAAGAAAATTTAAGTATGTATTTTAAAGAAAAGGAATTAGCTGATCTCAGTCTGTCTCATAGTCCTGATGGTGTAGTTCAAGATTTAGAGAGAAAGTACAGAGAATACATACATATAGACACCAAGCATCATGTAGATGAGATCTATAGTTCTTTGTTAAGGGTGACTGAGGCAAATAAATCCAATCCATTTCTCTATCAATTTAAAGCCATGTTGCACTTTGTTCGTCAAGAGTTTGATCTTTGTTATGAAGAGTTGCATAAAGGAGTAGGGGTAGAAACACATGCTAACCATACTTACCTTGATATCGCTTTAGTGAAAATGGGCGATTTTAAAAGCGATGGAAAGCCTGCCCCTGTAGACTTAGTTGTGAATTTAATCAAAGACATCGATGGTCATATGATTTTAAATCTTGGGCGTTTTTTACTATACGATGCCGATTTCCGCCAGAATAAACAAGAACATTTCCAGATAGCGAAGGCTATCATGTGTTCTAAAAGTGACTCATGGGGAGAAAGTGAAGTTACTTACGATGAGAAAACGGCTTCATTAAGTCTAAATGGTCCTTTTCGATTTTATACTATTTCTCTTCCTAAAGCCAAGACACATGTGCCTGTATTTGGCGCACTCAACTTAAAGCATATGAAGATCAACTCTACAAAAAATATCTTAGCTAGAGCATTAACTGGTTATAAACTTGATTCCTTGGATCTTCGAGGAATGAAGTTTGTTTTCGATGCTCAAAAAATCTACCCTGAAACTACCAAGAAAATCTACTTAACTAGGGATTTAGTTCATAAAGATATGGTTTCTTACTTTGAAGAGCATTTTGAAGTAGAGTGGGAGTAGCTTCACTCCTAAAAAAAAGGTGATAAAGTTGCCTTCGTCACCCTTACATGTGGTGTGTGTATGTATAATAAACATCACCCACTAAAAACCATACATACGATAAGACTTCAATTCTTAGGAGTTGGAGGCTTATTTTTTTGCTTAGTGTTTTAGGGTATCTCACCTTTCGGTACAAGAATGCATCTGAAGTTAGAATTGATACAAGTAATGCTTTTAAACTACCACCGCTATTTTTATAGGCTTTATGTGCGTCTTGTAATATGGGAGCATCATTGATTGTCTCGTTACGCCCCATCCAATAACGAAAAACATGGTGCACAAACACTTTTTCACTTTCTTTACCATGTCTAAAGCATCAGTTACAGGCCTATCAAGATTTGGATTTCCACTTAGAACTATTTCCCCTGAAGTATCACCTTGCTTGCCATGCTCTTTATCACGCAAAAGTCCCGCATGATTAAACATTTTAAAAGGTCATCTTCTTTGCCTAAGTCTTGGATGTGATTTAAGCATCAAAGATAAAGACGGCGAGACTCCTTTAGATTTAGCGAAACGTCTAAAATATAGCAATGTGGTCAAAGCTCTTAAAGAGCATGGCGCTAAGTAAATAGACTTACCCATGCATGAAAATGTAGTTTGTTTTGACTAGATTCTAACTAAACAGCTCCGAACGAACTTTACCTTTATTGGCAATAGTAAATGGGCGGCCGTTGGGGGACATCATCTCTTTATCTGGATTTACTCCCATAGCCCAAGCAATAGTGGCGTTGAAGTCTGTAACATCTATAGCACCATCAATGATGTCTTTGCCATCTTTAGCTGTCTTGCCATGTATCTCTCCAGCTTTGACTCCAGCTCCAGCTAGTAGACATGTGAAACCTTTGGGGTGATGGTCACGACCCTGATTGGCATTTATACTTGGAGAACGACCAAACTCTGTACCAACTACAACTAAGGTCGAGTCTAAAAGACCTTTTTGAGTCAAGTGCTTGAGTAAGGAACTAAGGCCTTTGTCTAGAATTGCAGCTTTCCCGGGGAAGTCTGTATATATAGCTTTATGGTAGTCCCAACCGCCGAGCTCTACTTTTGTAAAACGCACGCCTTTTTCAACTAGGCGACCAGCCAGTAAACAACCTTGACTGAACTTATCCCTTGAGTAAAGCTTGGAGATATTTTGATTTTCCTTCTTAAGGTCAAAAGCTTCTATATCTTTACTCTTCATAAACTTGGTCGAGCTTTTGTAGACATCCATATAAGCTTTCGATTCATCTGTTCCATAGTGGCGTTGAAACTTATCATTGAACTCTGAAAGTAACTTCATGCGTCTATTAAACTTTTCTGGGTCTACACCATTCTGGCGAGAACTATATCTTATGCCTTTACTAGGATCATTGACTGGTAGGGCAGAGTACATGCCAGGTAAGAAGCCTGACGTACCACTTCTGTTTGAACTTATGGCAACAAAGTTAGGAAGAGTATCTTCTTTTGTACTTTTATAACGGCTGATCCAAGCTCCAACTTCAGGGTGAGTAATTGATGAACGTGGATTATAGCCAGTGAAAGCTTTATAAATGCCGGCTGGATGAGCTCCTTGGTTTGTTTTCATGGCAGAAAGAACGGCGACTTTATCCATTTGTTTTGCCATATTAGGAAAATACTGACTCACTCGTATGCCATCGACATTTGATTTGTTTGGTACTGCTTTCCCAAGAGTGTCTTTGTTTTTCTCAATATCAAAACTGTCGTACTGGCTAAAACCACCAGGTAAGAATATGTAGATCACCGATTTTGCTCTCGCTTGGATGTTACCGCTAACAACAGAATCACCTGCTGAAAGGAAGGGCATACTAGCTCCCATAACACTAAGTCCGCTTATAAAGTCTCTTCTGTTCATCGCACTACCTCACAAATCGAAATTCATTTGAGTTTAACAAGACCCACATCATGTCTGTTAGGTCATCTGGAGTTTTTATTGATTTTGAAACAAAGCTTTTTTCGCTTAAGCTGATTGGTCGACCAAGTATGGAAAGCCATGCTGTATTTGCTTTATCGTATAAGCTTTTTTCTTTGTTGATATTTTGGTTTAAATATGATTCGCCGCGCAGAAGTTCTAGTTCGGGTTTACCATTGATCATATAGAGTATTTGTGGAATGTTTGGCTCTGTATTTGAGCCATCTATTACTTCTCTGGTTGAAGCTCCGAATAAGCTAGCAATTTCTCTATATTTTGTATTCAGACGCTTGCCTACATAACGATACTCAGATGCACGTGTTTCATTTATATTGAGTGGCGGATTTCTTTTATCAGCTTCTTTATGCATAGCGCGATAAAAGCGGGTTCTTGTATGACCACTAGTCTTGGCATATTTAACAAAGTCATTCACTGTCCACTTTTGGGATTTCTCATAAAAGTGAGTGTAACCGTCATAGTGAAACTTCGTTGGCACATACTGATCAGGATTTGACTTTTTAAGGCTTAGCATAGAGTCCCAAGTCCATTCAGCAGAAAGTCTTCTTACAACGGGTCCATCTAGTAGGTACTTGGGTCGTTTTACTGTTAGTGGCAAAGCTCTTCTTTGATAAGTTTGGGTGTTTAGTAACACTTCAAAGAATTTTTGAGTATCGAACTTCACACTGTGGAATATTTCGACAAGTTTATTTGTCAGCTCAGGGTGTTTGCCCGTTGCACCAACTTCAAGATCAGCGACAGGGCCAACAAGCTCAGTACCCATAATCCACTTCCAAAGTCGATTAACACTAGCTTTGGTAAACATGGGATTCTGTTTTGAGGTAATCCAACTTGCAAGACTACTCTTGGCATTTATTTGTGGGCCTAAGCTTTTGTTGAGTTGCTTTTTAGTGATCTTATTTTTAGATGGAGCTGGTTTAGATGTCTTAAAACCTATTTGGGGCATAGCGCCAAACATAACTTTTGCTTGCATGACTTCATGAGGCTTAGCGTCGTCGTACTGGTAGTCATGGGGAAGGCGTATATAACCAGTACCGTTCCCATAGACGCTCGCATATTTCATCCTTAGAGATTCACGAAAGACAATCCATTTATCAAAGTTTAGCTGTTTAAGAGCTTTCCTTGGTTTGTCGTAAATCTTTCTTTCTTTGTCTGTTGGAGGGTCAACCTTTAGTTTTACCTCTGAAGTAAATGCAGCTAACTCAAAAAACTGCTTTTGTGTCCACTCATCAAAAGGGTGATCGTGACACTGAGCACACTCAACACTTACACCGAGAAAGCTTTTGACCGTATTTGCCAATCTATCGAGCTGCATAGTTTCTCGGGCCACAAAGCCAGCGTGACCGTTTCCGGGTTTATATATATCTCCTGTAGCACCGACGAACTTACGAACAAACTCATCATATGGCGTATTATTTCGAATCTCTTCTTTTATGGCTTGAGAGTAATTCCCTGCATCGTGAAGTTTGTCACCTATATCTTTAACTCTTAGTAGGTCGGCCCAATAATTGTACATGTTGCTATTATAGGCTTTTGACTTCAGAAGTGAGGATATGAGAACAGAGCGTTTGTTCTTGTCAGTCTTAGCTATGAAACTCTTTAGTTCATTTAAAGTGGGTATACGACCAGCAAGGTTTAGGTAGACTCTTCGGCAGAAAGTATAATCATCTATACTTTTGCGAAAAGGCTGTTTGATGGACTTTAGTTTTTGGGAGACAATGATGTCAATTTCTCTGGCCATCTGCTTGATGGTTTTAGAGTCTGCATACGTACCGCTTTGTATAGTAAGCGCTATGAACAAGATAAGACACTTTAGTTTCATATAAAATATTCCTGTATAAATGTTCTTCATATACACAGATTAAAACTGATTGATTTTCACGTAACTTTCACTCACACCGTTCAAATCTTTTTCCACACAGTTTTCAATCTTACGATTAGTTTATTTGATGATTAATTGTCCGCAAAAATAGAGTTCTCTCTAAATATTTTCTTTTTTTAATCTTTTTCTGTTGTGAAGTCGGCTTTGAGCAAACCGTTATAAGGTCGACTCTCAACATGTGAGTCGACAAATACAAAGTTGGGCCTTCCTAGGTGCCAGCTTTGTGCTAAAGGAGATTGATTACTGACCCAGGTAGGGAATAACTCATCACTACCGCCAGAGAATTCTAAGCGGTTAGCACTTCTCCATTTTTCGATAAAGAGCAATGTCATAGGATTTATATTGCCTAATTGAGCAACAGCTTCATTTGGATAACTAATGCCATCTTTGGAGTGCATGCCAGTACCTCTATTCCAAGTATAAGATTTCTTTTCTGCATTGTTCATGCGGAGAACATCGTCACTTACACACTGCCAGACTTGTGATGAATCGAGATAATGTGGATAGAGAATTTTAGATGCAGCGGGCTCACTGTTTAGCGACTGTGGACAAATCCAGCCATTATTATCGTTAATATAAAGATTTTGTGCTAGGGCTAATTGTTTGAGGTTGCTTTTGCAAAGTGTGCTTTTCGATACTTCTCTAGCTTTACTTAGTGATGGAAGTAGGAGAGACAGGAGAATGCCGATTATAGCAATAACGACCAGTAACTCAACAAGAGTAAATAGCTTAGATTTTGTAACACACATAAACACATCCTTTTTTGGTTCATGTGTGTAGTTGTTCTAGTATTTATGATTTCTTTGTTAGGATCTTATCAATAAATATGATAAATACGGCGTTACTTGCATAAGGCCTAATTTACTCAGGTTTGCTCTTATGATAGAGGTCGGCGATCTCAGAGTCTGTATATACTCTTTTGCTCACGAGCATTTGGTCGATACTACCACGCAATCTGAAGTCTGGTACTTTAGCTTCTTTATTGGGGTGAGAAAGGTTACCGAGTTCAAGGAATTCTAGATTGAAATAATGGTCGGCTTTATATGGTAGTTCGGCGACTAAGGTACCATTCATATAGTGCTTGATTACTCTTTTATTTGAATCAATAGAGGCCGATAAAAAAATCCATTCCCCTTCTATTTTTTCATCGAATACACTGGGTGAAGTGTATTGAAAGTTCTTAAGAGAACCAGCCTTGTGGACATCGCCATAATAAGCGATGTGCAGCTTTAAATGTCCTTTGCCACCGATATGCCATCTTAAACAATGGAATGCATCTGGCTTAAAGTTTTGAATTTTCTGATTCGTATTTCTGACATTTTTAATCCAACGACCTGAAACCTCAAAACATGCTATAGCAGTTTCGCCAAGTTTAAGTTTGTCGACTTTTACCCAAGAACTCAAGGTTAGGTTTTTTTGATCTTCACTTTGTAGCCTAGCCATAGTACGATCATATTTTTTGGTGTAGTCAAGGGAACCATTTTCGTTCCATCGGCCACGGCCATTTGAGCAACCGATAACATGGAAAGCCTTGACGCCATTTCCTTTTACATCTCTTCTTGAGTTTCTGACAGGCCTTTTACTTTTGACTAGGTGGAAGAGGGTATCTGGATCTCTATTTAAAGAGGTGTTGGTAGTTCGCCAAACCTTAAGTTTTTGCTCTCTATTTTCTTCTTGAGAGATCTCAAAGTTCTCAACCGTCTGAGTTACGTCTGGAGAATAAACAAGATCTTGAAATCCACTTTTTGCTACGGTGACAGCCTGCTTCTCGTAAAACTTTTTGAGTTCCTGAGAGTCTTTTGGTTTTATCTCGATTTCGCCATCTAGTACATGAACTTTAGTAGTCTCTCCAGCTTCCACTTGAAAGGCTGTACCTAGATCCGTTATTTCAGAATCTTCTGTAAGTATTCTAAACCCGTGACCAAGCTCACTTACTTCACAGTTTATATTTCCTTTTTCGAGAAAAATCTCTCCAGCTTCCCTGACATCAATTATAGTTTCTCCTGAAATGATGAGACTTGCACCATAGTCGAAATCGATACGGGCACTGCCGCTCAAGAGGTGTATTTTTTCTTTAAAAATATTCTTTTGTAGATTCCTGTTTGGGCTTTTCCAACTAGCATCTTTTTGACTGCTTATGTAAGCAAATGTTGGTTTGATATCCTCTTTTGTAACTTGTTTAGCGGCAGTTTTCTTTGAAGTGTTGGTAGTGATTGATTTTGGTAAAAGAAATGAAAAGGCGACTATGGCTGCAATCGCTAGGAAAAACTTGATGACCTTCTTATCTTTTTGTTGTTTCTTTAAACTGGCAATTACCTGGTCTTGATAGTCTTTGTCATCATTTGAACTAGGATGGGAATCGAGTATTTCTTGAAGATATGAAAACTTCGGTTCCGAAGAGTTTACAACTTTTATTTTTCCCATCATTATGACTTCATCGATAAATAGTGAACGGAAAGCGTCATCAACTTTCAACCTTTCTAAAAGGCGCTCCATCTCGTCATTCTCAGTTTCTGAAAGCCAGATCTCGAGTAAGAGTCTTAGGTCGTCATTGTCATTCATTATTTAATTCCCTTTGTACGCAAGTACGGAGTAGGCCGTTTGCTTTGTACTGCAGATTGTAAATGGCAGAACAGGTAGAGTTCATTTCATGTGCTAGGTCTTGAGCCTTGTTGCCATTTAAGTTTGATTTGACTACCAACTTCATATTTTGTGGAAGTTTGGAAATACACTGAAGAAGTATTTTAATATTCTCATCTTTGTCATTTGCCATTTTACTTTCGAGTTCTGGAGAAATGAGCTCGATAACTTTTTCTCTAAACTTATCTACTAAGTTAGATTGGCGCTTCTTTGAACGCATATAGTTGGTCATTTTAAAACGTGCTATACCAACGAGCCAACTGGTGAATGTACGGCTTTGATCAAAGTCTTTAAGTTTATTGAAAGCTGTGATGAAAACTTCTTGGGTAAGGTCATCTACATCACTTTTATTGAAGAGTATCGTGGCTATGTAGGAGGAGACTAAAAGCTTGTGCTTGTCAACAATGTACCAGTAGGCATCGATGTCACCTTGCAGCACTTTACTGAGCGTTGTGTTTAACTCTTCATCTTTCATAGTTCCCCCAATTACTCTTGTGAGTCAATAGTTTAGACATTCATTCTAATCTATTTGTCTTGTCACCGCAAAATCTCTCCTGACTTTAAATATATTTACTAAAATATTCACCTGACGCGACTTCAGTTTCATGATAAATAGGAAGGAGATAGCGGATGAACAGAACTAGATGGATTGTAGGTTTATCTGAGCCTATTTAGTCAATTTTAATCTTTGCTTTTTGGGTAGGATAAGTTGGTGCATTTGAACCACTGAATTGAAGGCTTTGTTTTAGACCTACTTGCAGCTGCAGGCCATTTAACATAGTCAAATGGCCATGGATTAGTTTAGTTTTGAGTCAGTCTTTTGGGTCGCTCAACTTTGCGGTATAAAAAGGCATCCGAAGTAAGTAATGAAATCAATAATGCTTTCATGCTACCGTCATTGTCTTTATAGGCTTTATGGGCTGCTTTTAAAACTGGAGCATCATTTATATTTTCATTGCGTCCCATCCAGTAGCGAAATACATGACGAACAAAAACCTGCTCAACTTTTTCACTTTTGGATAGTTTTTTGATCATATCAATCGCATCAGTGACAGGCCCATCTAGTTCTGGATCACCACTTAAAAGAATAGCGCCTGAAGTATCAACAGGTTTACCATGTTCTTTATCTCGTAAAAGTCCGGCATGATTGAACATCTCAAATGGGAGGCCAAGCGGATCCATTTTTTGGTGGCAACGCCAACATTCATTTTCGCGAGTTACGCGCATTCTATGTCGCAGAGTTTTGTCTGGTTCATCAGGTAACATAGCGTCAACAGTTATTGGTACATCAGGAACTGCATCGCCAAGAAGTCTTTCGCGAATCCAACGACCACGGAGTATGGCATGGTTGTCCATAACATCTGAGTGCGAGACTAACCAACTTGGGTGAGTTAAGATTCCAACACGTTGCTCATCTTTAAAAGTCGCCAAAGTCTTTGGCTTATCCGGTTGGTACATAAATTGTGGCTTACGGACGTAGATATTTTTCTTTTCTTTAGAAAAAATTTGTTCTAGTGTAGCTTTTAAAGCAGCACTTGCTCTTTTTTGTTGTTCTTTCTTATTCTTCTTCCTGTCGCCTTTTTTACCTTTAAACTTCTCAGGTTTTAACAATTGATCAATATTGGCAAAATAAGAAGCGTCATTCTTTGAATCATATATAACTCGATTAGTCGTAAGAAGTTCTTTAAGAACATTTTTGTCTTCGTGAACGATTAATTCAATAAGACGGTCAGTATTGGCGATCATACTATTCATTGCGGTGTAGTGTTTGGTGGCTCTTTCCCCACCAGCTTTAGCTAGAGCTTTTTCATCTTTACAAATGCCGGCAGACAACTCATAGTCGAAGTATTCTTTGAAGAACTGTAAAATACGTGGCTTGCGAATGCTGTCATCATTTAAAATCCGCGTTACTTCACGCTTTACATCTTTACGAGTTTTTAGCTGTCCTTTAGCTAGTGAGTCTCTTAGCTTTTTGTCTGGGCGAATATATGAGAATGCGCCATTTATTGCGAGTGCCAGTTCTTGTCCCTGCAACATCACCCGACCGTATTTATCAGGCTTACTATAATTTGCTAATTCAGGACGAAAGAGGGCATCTCTGTCTAGAAAAATGGGCGCTAAACCAAGGATGATGCCATCTTCTTTGCCTAAGTCTTTAACTGATTTTTTTAGCAAAGTTAGGTAGTTTTCAGTTTCCTCTTTTGTTGGCGGTCTTAAAGTCAGCATTTCGAAAATGAAATCTACGGCTTTAGTTAAGCGCTTGTCATCTATACCAGGTTTACTAAATAGATCATAGACTGGAGTGAGAGGTCGTTTGACTTCGTTGCTATAAAAAATTCCTGTTGGTAGTCCACGTATATCACCTAGCTTTAGTTTTTTTATTTCAGCCATAACTTCCTGTTTATTGTCGCCAAACTGAAAGTCTTCTCCTTCTGGGCCATAAGCCATAAAGCGGATGACTGATTCAGCTACACTCATTATCTGAGTTGCTTCTGAGCTGTTTACAGTATAAAGGAAAGGATAGTTCCTAAGACCATGATCCCTTACTACACTCAGCATAGCCGGGAAGCCAGTGACGCTGGCGGCATAAGCTGCAGTACCACCAAAGTGGCCGATATAACGATCTAAACCAAAGTAGACTTTTATTTCTCCCTGCATATTTGCGGCAATGTGGTCACCCCGAGTACGAACACCAGGTCTAGTTGGATCAAACTCAGACTCGTTGGATATAAGTTCATTTATGCGAACCATATGTTCTTGCGGATGAATACGCCAAATACGTGCTGGAGTCGACGTTGGTTCAAGGTTGTTGTGCTTAGTATTAAATAATAGATCGTGATCGAGGTGATTGCCTTTGATAGGGCGTTTATGTTCTGTAAAACCACCTTGTTTCTTCATGACTTTAGAAAGTTCAGCAGTAATTAATTCTGAAACCTTAAGACGTGTATTGAGATCTGGCTGTTTCTTTTTCTTTCTCGGAGGCATCTCTTTAAGAGCCACTTCTTCCCAGATACTTTTCCAAAGATCTGCATTTTCTATAGTGACTTTAGTTAAATCGTGTAGAGCTATATCGCCTTTCTGGGTATCGTCATCATGACAGTCTGTACAATACTTCTCCAAAAATGGCGTAATCTCTTTACTGAAGTCAGATGCTTGAGTAGAAAGAGTCAGGAGAGTACTACCTATGCCAGTGAGTAGTAATTTTTCAATGTTTATCATTATGCTAGGATCCCTTCAATTGGGCCAACCTTACTATTATTTCTAGCTGCCATTGTATTACTCATATTGAAGCGGTCAACCGGAGTTCCTATTCCATGCAGGAATGTTGTATAAAGGTCATTTAATGGGCGTTTATCAGTCATGTATGTATATTGACCTGTCTTGAATTGACCACCACCATTACCTAGAAGAACGTAGGACCAGTTGTCTCCATTGGTATGTTGCTTAGCACCGTTATTACTAGTGTAGACGATAAAAGTGTTATCCATCATGGTGCCATTACCTTCAGGAATAGCTTCAAGTGACTTCATAAGTTTGATCAGCATTTGGGTATTGTACTGACGAATTTTAATCCAAATATCATCGCCAGCTTGTTTCATATGTCCTAGGTTGTGGCCAGCTTTTTCAACACCGATGCCTTTCCATGAACCGAAGATTTCGCCACGTCCTGAACCTATGGTTAGTACATTTGTTAGGTTTGCTTGTAGTGCAGCTATACCTATATCTAACAGACGATCGTGCCAGTCAGTTTCGAATTCAGGGTGAGGGTATTTCTTATCATACTTTGGTGCGACTTTTTTGAGTTCTTCAGAGACATTTACTAGTTTTTTACGTAGGCCATTCATGTCTTTAAAACCATTGATGTATCCAGCGTAGCGTTCTGCTTCAGCCATAGGTAAGCCTTTGGCTTTGAGAGCAGCAAGTTTTTCGACCTCGGTAAAAACCTTAGAGCGAGCTTTGTAGCGCTTATAAACATCACCACTAGCGATGCTACCAAAAAGCATTTGATAAAGTTTGTTCGGATCAGAGTGCATAAAGATAGGTTGTGCAGGACCTGTAGCTGATAGTGTCGCGAGAGTAGGACGTGCTTTCATGTTTTCTATGGAGTCCATACCTATGCAAAGATGTGGGAGGATTGTCTGAGGTAAACGTTGGCTGATTACATGATCAATTGTTGGAGCTGCTGGGGGAACACCTATTCCGCCTCGGTATCCACCAAGAGCACCGAAGTAAGCACTGTGGGATGGACTGGTGTGACGACCATGAAGTCCCATTATCACATGCATCTTATCTTTATATGGCTCAAGTGCGGCCATGGGTTCTGCCAACTTTATACTTGAAAGAGGGCAGTTTTCCTTAATTGTTTCTGGAATACACGTTTCAGGTTCAAAACCTTGATTCTGCAAAAAGAAAATGACTCGCTTGGTCGTTTTGCTTGTTCCTTGAGGAATGTCTTGATTAGCGGCATTTATAGTGTTTGACAATCCAGCCATACCAATTGAACCGGTGATAGCAGCTAAGCCTTTAGTCATGTCTCTACGATTAATCATATATGTATCCTCTTTCTTAAAGTTGCCTGAATCATTTTTGCTAAATGATAAACTCTTAACAAAATGACTTGCCTGTAAAACTAAGTCTTATTTCTACTACAAGGTTAATGTCGGACTTATGACATCTGTAGACACTGGTTTTGACAATCGCCTTTTCTAATCATCGTTTTTAACAAACTTCAAGAAAGGTGCAGAGTCAAGTATTTAGGAGGGCTGGATCAATACGGATTAGAGGTAGAGATGAATTTAATTGAAATTTCAATTAAAAAAGAAGGGATGATAAAGCGAACTCTATCATCCCCACGTGTGGTGTGTGTATGTATTATAGGAAGTGTGAATGTACTCACTTCACGTACATAAACCTGAGAGGTTTCGAAGTCTTAACAGTTTTTTGAATAAAAAATAAAAAAAAGTTAAATTGGTGTCAAGAAAGTCATGATGATGGACATTATAAGATTGTACTCACGTACAATTCATATACACACATACGCGGATCTCCAACCTTTCGAGGTTGGAGATTTTTTTTATAATCAGGCTCTTTATTTGTTTAAAATTTTCACCTTAGAACGGTCAAGTTGTGCTCCTTTAGAGAGCTGAACCATAGTAACTCTTATCTTAGTAGGGAAGAATTTGTCGAGGTCAGGTTGTAAATGCGCATGAGACTTACCTGCAGGTTTACCTTCTATCTTTGGGCCTTTTATAACGAGAGTGAACGCTTTTAATCCCTCAGTCCAGACCACTTTATCTTTCTGCCATAGTCTTTTCATGTCTCTAGTTATCTCATAAACACCAGGCTTTGTGTACTTCGGTGAACTTGCACAGGCATATCCACTGCCATTTTGTCCTTTATTCGCGATATAACAAAGACTCCAATGAGTTGGGGTATTGCCCTCAGGCTTTTCAAGAACTTCAAACCTTATAAAAACTTTGCCATCTGCATAGTTTAAAGGTGAAGACCAATTCTTTGGCGTCTGCTTATTTAACTCTGCGGCCATGAGTTTAAGATGCGACTTTGTCGGTATGGCGTCTTTCTTTTCGTAGGTAAAAGTTTGATCGAATAGAGTAAACTGTTCAGCTGAACTATTTAGACACAGTCCAGTAAGAATGAAACAGATGATTAGTTTTATTGATTTAGACATAGGACTCCACACATTTTAATTATTTTTTATAGCATATACATAACTTAATAGCCTAGCACTTTTTAATCTTACCTTTATCGCAGTGCTGATCATTATAAAAATAATTTAAAATAATTTGTAACCTTTTCTAAAAGCTTGGTATTTCTCGGTAAATAATCACTTTCTATAAGGTAAAATTTATGCTCTTAAGATATTTGCTCTTCCCCTTATTCATGTGTCCATTTATCAATGGCGCTGAACTAGAGATTCCTAAAGAAACACAAAAGCTTTTAGGTAAATTCTGTTACGACTGTCACGACAGTGAAATGCAGAAAGGGAAGTTTAATATCGAAGACTTACTCAGTAAACCTCTAAAAGAGCACTTAGAAAAATGGGAAGATGTCCTAGGTCATATAGATGCTCGAAAGATGCCACCTAAAGAAAAGAAACGACCTTCTGAAGAGCAATATGAAAGCCTGACTCAAAGCCTTATAGAGACTTTAGATAAACTTGCTTATGAAAATGATAACCCAGGTCGCACCAGTTCCATTCGTCGGTTAACTCGAACAGAGTATCAAAATGCAATACGAGACTTACTGGATTTAGATGTCGATGCAACAACTTTATTACCAACGGACCCGTCTAGTCATGGTTTTGACAACATTACCGTTGAAGGTTTATCGCCATCATTGCTCGAGCGCTATATAAGTGCTTCTCAAAAAATAAGTCGTTTAGCTATTGGCCGCAGTTATAATAAACCAGAAGGTCGCACTGTAAGAGTTCGTCCAGATGTCACCCAAGAAGATCATGTCCCTGGATTACCTCATGGAACTAGAGGCGGAGTGATCATAAAGCATTCTTTTCCTCAAGATGGCGAGTATGAAGTGCGAGTACACTTAGCTCGCGACCGAAATGAGCATGTAGAAGGTTTGTTTGCTAAGCACACTATGGAGTTCTTATTAAATAATAAGTCTAAAGCATCTTTTGAAATAAAATGGATGAAGCACGCTCATAAAATAGATCAGCACCTTCACAAGAAACTACATGTGAAAGCAGGCTCTCACGATCTTGGTATAACATTTATTAAACAGTCTCGCGTCATAGAGCCTTATTATAGACAGCCATATGAGTCTAAGATAAACTACCATAGAAGTCCTCGTCAGTCTCCAGCGGTATACCAAGTCTCGATCATCGGTCCACTCAGTAAGGAGAATAAAGGTGAGTCGCCGAGTCGCAAGAAAGTCTTTATCGTTTATCCGAAAAATAAAAGTGAAGAGCTTTCATGTGCTAAAGAGATAATCAAAAACCTTGCTCGTAAAGCCTACAGAAGGCCGGCTACAGAGAATGACGTAAAAAGACTTCTTCCATTTTTTCAGGAAGGGAAAGAACTTGGTGCTTCTTTTGATGCAGGCATCGAAAGTATATTAAGCGCTATACTCGTCAGTAGGGAGTTTTTGTTTAGAGTAGAAAAGCAACCTGAAGGCATACTTCCAGGGAAAGCTTATAAAGTAAACGATCTGAACCTGGCTGAGCGCCTATCGTTCTTTTTATGGAGTAGTATTCCTGACGAATCCTTATTGGCTGCAGCAGAAAATAAAACTTTAGGAAATGCAAAAGCATTAGAAAGTCAAGCTTTAAGAATGCTCGATGATCCAAAGTCAAAATCTTTAGTCACTAACTTTGCCAATCAATGGTTATACCTCAGAAACTTAAAGACTATTTATCCCGATGGTCGGTTATATCCTGACTTTGATGATAACCTGCGCCAAGCATTTCAACGAGAAACAGAGTTACACTTCGAAGAAATGATCAGAGAGAATAAAAGCGTTCTTTCGCTCTTTAAATCAAACCATACTTACGTCAACGAACGTTTAGCTAAGCACTATGGCATCTCAGGAGTTTATGGGACTCGCCTTCGCAAAGTGGAGTTACCTGAAGGTGTAAAGCGCGGTGGTTTGTTGAGACATGGCAGTATCTTAACTATCACATCCTATGCGACTCGTACATCTCCAGTTATACGCGGTCACTGGATACTTGAAAACCTTATTAGTGCAGAGCCGCCACCGGCGCCACCGAATGTGCCGACACTGGAAGAAAGTAACATCCCCGAAGACTTGCCGTTTAAAGACAGACTTAAAATTCACCGTGAAAATGCAGCCTGTGCAAGTTGTCATGATGCTATGGATCCTGTTGGTTTTGCTTTAGAAAACTTTGATGCGATTGGCCAATGGCGAGATCGCGATGGAGATGATCCTATAGACAATACAGGCGGTTATGTAGATGGCAGTAAATTTAACGGTGTTGAAGGTTTAGAGAAAGCTATACTTTCGAGACCAGAGTTATTCGTCAAAACTTTCGTCAAAAAACTACTCACTTACGGCCTTGGTCGCGGTATAGAATCGACTGATGAATTTGCGATAAGAGAAATTCTCCGCAATGCCAAGAAAGATAACTACGCATTTAATACAATTGTCACTGAAATAGTGAAGAGCCCATTATTTACCAAAAGATTAAGCAGTAAGGAGATGCACTAATGAATTTCATAACTAAAAAATCACTCGATAGGCGTAAAGTACTTCGTGGTCTAAGTTCTGTTGTTGCTCTGCCTTTACTGGATGCGATGATCCCCGCAGCAACTGCTCTTGAGAAGACTTCGGCAAAACCAATTAAGCGTTTGTGTTACGTTTATGTTGCGATGGGTTCAAATATTAAAAAATGGACTCCTACATCTAAAACAAATTTAGACGTACTCTCGCCGATATTAACTCCTTTAGAACCAATCAAAAACAAGTTAAATGTCTTTACAAACATGGAGCTTAGACCGGCTTACCCTGGAACACACGCTACTTCAAACTCAACCTTTCTTAGCGGTGTTCGTGCTAAGATAACAGAAAGTAGCGACTATAGACTTGGTACTACGGTTGACCAGATGGCTGCGAAAGTCATCGGCCAAGAAACGGCTTTACCATCTCTTGAACTGTCAATGGATATGATGGATACAGTAGGCCAGTGTGATAATGGTTATGCTTGTGTTTATCAAAATAACCTTTCATGGTCTGGACCAACAACACCTTTGCCATCTGAAGCTCACCCACGCTTAGTTTTTGAAAAGTTATTTGGCGAGGGTGGCACTAAACAAGAAAGACAATTAGCACTTCGAAAACGAGCGAGTTTACTCGACTTTATCAAAGACGACATGAACAAACTCAAAAAAGAGATAAGTAAATCTGATCGCGCTAAAGTGGATCACTACTTAGACTCTATACGTGAAGTAGAGCGAAGAATTCAAATAGCAGAAAAGAACATAAATACTAAGAACCTTAAAAACCTCGAAAGCCCACTAGGAGCCCCTGAAGTTTATGGTGATCATGCAAGACTCATGTTTGATTTACAAGTTCTCGCTCTTCAGGGCGATGTAACTCGAATCATCACCTTTCAAATGGTGCGAGAAACGAGTAACAGAACTTACCCTGAAATAGGCGTTCCAGAAGCTCACCATCCTTTGACGCACAATAGACGTTCATTTAACAAAGTAGCGAAGATAAATACTCATCATGTTTCTTTGCTATCTGAGTACTTGCAGAAGTTAGATAAGGTTGTCGAAGGCGATATGTCTTTACTTGATCAGTCAATTGTTATGTATGGTAGTGGAATGGGGGATCCTAGTGTTCATGACCACAAGAAATTACCAATACTTCAAGCTGGTGGAGCTGCATTCGGCATAAAAGGTAACAGACACTTTGTTTACAAGAAGCCTGAACCTTTAGCTAACTTGCATCAAGCCATATTAAATAAAGCTGGTGTCGATGTTAAGTACAGCGACAGTACAACTCCAGTGAGCTTATAATATGAAGAATTTCTTTATACTTTTCTGCTTAATAGCGTCTTCAATAAGTGCAAGTGAAAGACTTTTAGAAGCTGTTTATAAAGATGATGTTAACAAAGTTAAAACCTTTTTAGCTGCTGGAGACGATGCTAGTTTTGAAAACCGTTATGGTACATCTGCGCTTTCTATTGCCTGTGAAAATGCCAATCTAGCAATAGTCAAAGAACTTACTGCGAATGGAGCTTCCATTAAAGAGAAGATACTTGGTGAAACACCATTGATGATTGCATCAAGAACTGGGAATGCAGATCTCGTTAGTTATCTCATCGAAAAAGAAGCTAAAGTAAATTTTGTATCGCCTAGAGGTTATACTCCACTTCTTTGGGCTGTAAATGAAGGTCATACTAAAGTTGCCGATGTATTAATCAAAGCAGGCGCTGACCCGAGATTCACTCATAAAAAGACTGGTTTAACTCCCTTAGTTATTGCTACAAGAGATGGTCGTTTAAAGATAGTCGAGCTTCTTCTCGCCAATGGGTGCGATCCGAATCAAGCTGTTGTCGCAAAAGCTCAAGATAAAAGAAATGTTGCTACTGGTATGCCTCCATTGAGGATTGCTCTGGAAAATGCTCACTATGAGTTAGCCCTAAAACTAGTTGAAGCAGGTGCTGACCCAGAACATCGATTCAGGGGCTTTGCTGCCTTACATGTTATCACTTGGGCAAGAAGAGCAAATAGAGGTGATAACTTGGCAGGTATGCCACCACCTAAAGGTTCAGGTTCTTTGTTGAGCCTTGAATTTGCTGAAATACTTCTCAAAAAGTACAAGGTTAATCCAGATATAGTTTATAAAGGAAAAGCGAATAAACGTACCCGACTCGATCGCGATGGATCAACGCCATTAATGTTTGCTTGTCATACAGCCGATGTTGAGTATGCAAAACTACTTCATAAATACGGTGCTAACTTGATGCATAAAAATAGTAGTGGGGACACACCGTTCACTGCGGCTGTTGGTGTAGGCAGTAAGACTCCTGCGGAAGAGCCAGGAACTATAAAAGAGGTTTTTGAATTGGTTGACTGGTTATTGGCAGAAGGACACGATGTAAACTACATTAATAAAAATAATGAAAGTGTTATACATGCTGCTGCTCATAAACACTATGCTGAACTTATTCCCCATCTTATAAAGAAGGGTGCAGATATAAATATTTGGAATACAAAGGATAAACTCAAGCATACTCCTTTAGATGTAGCCAAGGGTTACAGAGCTGGAAACTTTCGTCCAGATGACAAAACGGCAGATATTATTCGCCAAGCCATGCGTGATGCTGGTGTTAAAGTTCCTGATGAAGAGATAAAACTTACAAAGAAAGAGTACAAGCCTTAGTAATGAACAATGAAGAATTCATAGTTAAACTAACTGAAGCCCAGTCGGGGTTGTACGCCTACATCTATACGATGATTGGCGATCACAACAAGGCTAAGGATGTACTTCAAGAATCGAATTTAGTTATGTGGCGCAAACTAAACGATTTCGATGGTTTGAACTTTGAGGCTTGGTCTGTGACTATCTGTAAATTTCAAGTTATGGCTTACTTCAGAGATAAAAAGAGAGATAAGCTTTTACTCGATAGTGACCTAGCTGAGCAAGTTAGTAAAACAGCAGAAAAAGAGTATTCCTTTTTTAATCGTGCAGAACCACAGCTGCTAGAGTGCTTAGCGACACTTCCAGAGCAGAATCAAAATTTGATTAAAATGAAGTATTTCGAAAAGCTTAAGATGGATCAAATAGCTAGTCGACTGGACCGCAAGCTTTCAGCGGTTAAAGTGGCGATTCATAGGATTCGTAAAACATTATTTAATTGTATTGAACAGAAACTGAAAATAGGAGATTCATGATGGATAATTTACTCAAAGAATTCGATCTTCTCCTTATGGATTACGAAGATGGGACTATATCCGAAGCTGATCTAAACAAGCTCCGTGCCCTTATGAAAGAACATGAAGAACTTCGAGAAGTTTATGTCCGACATCAAATGATCGAAGCGACTATGAACAATAGTAAGTTAGAAGATATATCTATCGCAGATCTTACAAAAGAACAATCTAAGCCTGCGGAAGTCAAAGTATTTCCATTGGCGAAGTTATTAGCTATTGCTGCTGCACTCGTAGTTTTTGCCGGTGTTATCTTTTTGCAAAATAATTCACCATCTAGTGATTCGACACTTAAGTATGTTGGCTTCTTGGAAGACCATATCACTGGGGTGAAAGTTATTCGCAATGATAAAACCTTAGAAATAACTGAGGACTTTCCTATAGCCTTAAATGACCGCATAGTCACCAATCAGCACAAAGTGTTATTTCGCTATGCAGACGAGGAAACTCTCGTTATGGTTCAAAGTCACTCAGAACTACATATCAAAGAAAAAGATGGTGCTAAGCGACTCAACCTTAAGCAAGGAGACATCATCTGTGATGTAGCAAAACAACCTTTAAATAAGCCTATGGTTATATATACAGAAGATGCAAAAACTACAGTTTTAGGAACTCAGTTTCTACTTTCCTCAAAGCGAGAAGAAACCAAACTCCAAGTTAGTGAAGGCAGTGTCAGGATACAGGATAAAACCTCAAAGAAGACTCATGAGACTAAGGCTGGTTGGCAAGCGGAGACAACAGGTGCAGGCTTAAGAGTAGAGCAAAGTAAGTATGAGATAAAATACGAACGCTTAGTTTTGATTAACTCTGATACTTCTGAAGAAATAACAGCTCATGACAACTTACAAAATGGCGACATTATAAGGTTGTCCGAGATAGATGCGACCAACTTTAACATACTTGTAAAGGTAGATAGAAAGAAAATTGGCGGTGCGTTTTACCGTTTTACCGGCAAAGATGAAAATGGTCAATCAATCAGGATCTTTAATTCAGAGAGAAATCAGTCTAGAAATAAAGGTCATGAGTCAAAGTACCCTTATCACATAATCGGTGATGGAAAGCCAAAGCCTGAATCTGGACCTTTAAGTTGGCAACCAATTCCTGGTGATTATACTTTGACTGTCACGCCATATAACAAAAATCAGCAAGGCCTTGGTGAAATAGTTATCACTAAGTTTAAAATTGTGAAATAGTTTTTCATGCTGAATGTAATTGTTACATTCAGCATGAATTGAATTTACTTCGATCTTCCCATAGAACCTGGTGCTGAACCGAGCTCGATAGTTTTTCCTGTCAAACTAACTTTCCCACTATCTACTTTTAAGATTGTTATATCTTTTGATTTAAAGTTACCAATGTAAAGATAGGATCCATCGTTATTGAATACAGCGCCTTCAGGCATGCCACCAACTTCTATATGCTGAGTTTTTGTCACTTTATTCCCATCGATTTTTAAAACTGCAATCGCGCCGTTTTTATTATAAGCCCACGCTGTCGCAGGATCAGCTTTAGCTTTATGACTGCCATTTATCAAGACAGATATAGCCATGCTACCGTCGTGATTGAAAGTGAGACCTTCTGGACCATCGCCAACTGTTACCTGATCACAAACATATGGCTTGCCAGTTGTGAGGTCGATGACACTTACAGTATCTACATGACCATCATTACCATTTGTTGTGCCGATGTTATTTACCAAGGCGATGTTACCTTTCGGAGAGATCTTTACGTTGTATGGCTCGATTCCAACATTTATGTCATCCAGAGGATTGTATGAGATGTTAGAACCGGCGATTTTCAGTACACCAACTTTATTGACTGCTTTCTTGAGAAATAAGGCTGTTTTACCATCAGGAGAAATAGCGACACCTGCAGGTGAGTCTTTAACATCTATTGTCTGAAGTACTTTAACTTTACTGCCGTCAATACTTAAGGCCGAAATAGTATTTTCTGCACGGTTGGTCACTAAAAGAAGTTTCCCATCCTTGGATAAGTCTATACCTGAAGGTTGTTTACCAACTTTTATAGTCTCAATTAACTTAAGACCATTTTCTAGATCAAGTATATAAAGCTGGTCACTTGGTTCCCAAGCCCAGTCGCCATCTTTCTTAATCCAGTTTAAAGAGTTGGCAACAAAACCTATCTTCTCATCAGGCGAAATAGATATATTTGAAGGTGGGCCAAAGATAGAGTTTACTAGATTTACCTTAGCTTTAAGCTTAGGGTTTAATGGATCTGTAGAAAGGTCAAAGAGCATGATATTGTCATTTTTATCAGTGCTTCTTTTTATCAGTTGACCATCTTCATTCCAGGTCATTTTCTCATCATTACCAACAAGCATCAGATCGGCTTGAGCAAGATTTAAAGTTAGTAAAAGTGGTGCAATGATTTTTTTCATAGAATTCCTTTAGTTAATAATTATGTCTATACCGGTTTTGCGGATAAGGTTACAGTGAAAACTGTTAATTAATAAAAATAGAATTTCTTAAACTCGGTCAATAATGAAACTTCTCATATCTATCTTTGTACTATTCTCTATGGTGAACGTCATGAAAGCGAACGAACTGGACTTCGAGTTCAAAAGTTTTGAGCAAAATGGTAAATCATTGAACTATCGTCTATTTAAACCTGCAGACTTTGATAAGTCTAAAAAGTATTCATTGGTTCTGACTCTGCACGGCTCTAGTTTACGAGGCAGTGATAACAAAGCTCAACTTAAAGAAAATCGTGGGCCAATGGAACTCAAAGCTTATATAAAAAAGAATAAGCTAAATGCCATAGTTGTATCACCTCAGTGTCCATCCGGTGAACGATGGGTTGAAACGCCTTGGTATGGAGACAGTCACACTATGCCAGAAAAGCCCAATCAAACTATGACACTTACTATTGCGATGATGAAGTCATTGATTGAAGACTTGCCGGTTGATACTAAAAGAGTTTACGCTACTGGTCTTTCCTTAGGTGGCTTTGGTTGTTGGGATATAATTCAGCGTGAACCAGCTTTGTTTGCCGCAGCTATACCTATCTGTGGTGGTGGCGATACTGCACAAGCGACAACACTCAAAGATTTGCCGATATGGATTTTTCATGGAGATAGTGACTCTGTCGTGAAGACCAAACGTTCTCAAGATATGTATAAAGCCCTGAAAAAAGTGAAGGCAAATGTAAAATATACCGAGTACCCAAACACTGGTCATGACTCATTTACGCCTACTTATAATAATCCAGAAGTTTTAAAGTGGCTTTTTAATCAGGTTAAGGAATAATGAAAAGGGTCCTAGGCTTAAACCCATTTCATGGTGGCTCCCATAAAGCTTTTATAAATGGCTGGATTTCCAGAAGCCAGCATGAATGGGCCTTATTAACTTTAGAAGGAACTTACTGGAAGTGGCGATTACAGTTCGCGGCAGTTGAACTTTCAGAACAAGTAAAGAAGCTCTGGGACGAGGGCAAACGCTGGGACGTCATATTCTGTACTTCTATGATGAATGTGACTGACTTTAGGGCCATGACCCCAGAAGTGAGGGATATTCCTATAATCGTCTATTTTCATGAGAATCAGCTAACGTACCCAGAAAGTGATCACATGAAGTTCGACTTAAGTCTTTGTATGATCAATATAAAATCAGCTTTAGTTGCCGACCAAGTCTGGTTTAATTCAGAGTTCCATCGCGATGATTTCTTAACTGCCGCGGAGAAACTTCTCAAGCCTAAGCCTTTGATTGACATAGATGTAACTAAAAAAATCCGACAAAAAACTATCGTACAGTACCAAGCAATTGACGATGATTTTGTCTGTAAAGAAGAAAGACCTCTTAGTGATCCTATAAAAATAGTTTGGGCAGCACGTTGGGAGCTAGATAAGAATCCAGAACTTCTCTTCAAAGCTTTAAAATACCTTGTTGATCGAGATTTCTCTTTTGAATTATATTTTCTTGGAGAAGAAATGCACACCAAGTTAGAGTGCATTGAAAAAGGTCGATGTGAATTTACCAATCAAATCAAATATTTTGGTTATGCTGAAAGCCGCCAAGAATATATGGATATACTCAAGCAAGCAGACTTTTTCGTCTCTACAGCAAACCACGAGTTCTTTGGCATTGCAGTTGTAGAAGCACTCGCTGCTGGTTGCATACCCATAGTCCCCAAACACCAAGCTTATCCAGAAGTCCTCAAAAGTCTTGAAGAGTATTTTTATAGACCAGGTAGTGCAAAACAATTAGCCAAAGTTCTTATTGCTTCTGCAAGCGATAAAAGTTTTAACTCAAAATTAGCAACAAAGTACCTTTGGTCTAAAAGAGCCAAAGACCTCGATAAAGTCATTGCTATGCTTAAATAGTTTTAAAATATAATTCCATATCCTTTTTGTTAAGCTCATGTCGTTAAAGACTATGTGTGAATATTTTTCTATAAAAAAGGTATGTGTATGAGTGTTTTGCCAAAAGCTAATAAATTTACTCTGATTGAACTTTTAGTTGTCGTTGCGATCATCGGTATATTGATGAGCCTATTACTTCCATCAGTTTCAAAAGCTAGGTTGAAAACGATGCAGGCTGTTTGTCTGAGTAACCAAAGGCAACTTGGTATAGCAACGTTTTCATATATCTCTGACAATGGTGGTTATGGTCCATATCATAAAGAGGCTGGTGGACCAAGATGGAATGAACGTCTTGTTCCAAACTATCTGCCAGAAGGTGATATCTATACTATTATTAGCCCTGTTCAAACTTGTCCCGTTGCGACTGTAGTCAATGCTAGTTGGCAGTCAAATATAGCCATGAGTATAGCAGTGACTGGTGACGACGCTTTAGCTTTTCTGCCACCTCGAAACCTTAGCCGAGCGACCTCGACTCAGACAGCTCTATTGATTGACTCCTATAACAACTGGCCTCGTATGAGAGCCAACTACTTTATTGCAGAGAAAGTACAAGATGGAACAGACCAGGTAAAGATTGCTCGTCACTTCAATAAGGCAAATGTTAGTTACTTGGATGGTAGTAGCAAGGCTAAGTCAGCAACATACTTATATACCAAAACAAGTTGGCTAGATACTTTCTGGGATATCGAAAAGTAAATCTCATCCCTGATACAAATAATGTTATTTTCATAAAATCTCAAATATGCAATTATTGTGCTATTTAACGACTTATCAGTGCAGGATTTCGCTATAATCCTGCGATAATATTTCTTATAATCTATAAATTTATAGGAGAGTTATAGATGATTGAAATGGCGAGATATTCACTAAGTTTACTTTTTATCATGTTGGTTACATCCTGTTCAACAATGAACAGTGATAATTGGATTTCACTATTTGATGGCAAAGACCTTTCGGGCTGGAGCTCCAAAGTAGATGGGCAAGTGAAAGCGAATAATAATGAAATTACGATATTAACTGACAAAAACCTGTGGCTACTCAACGATAAAGTATTTACTGACTTTGAGCTTAAAGTTGAGGTTCTTATGCCAAAAGACTCTTATAACTCTGGAATTGGTTTTAGAATTAACGAGACAGCAAAGTCTAAACCGATTGGTTATCAATGTGAAGTAGCAGGTTCTATTACAGGGTCAATATTTGCTATCGGTTCTGGATGGGTTTATCCAGTAAAAAAGAAAGTGGGTCAGTTTGATGATTTTCATGCTAAGACTAAAGATTTATTCAAGAAAAACCAATGGAATAAAATCCGTATAGTCTGCCAAGGTAGTCATATTCAAATATGGCTAAATGGTGTCCAGACAGCGGATATTCATGACGATAAGTTTTCTCAAGGAAGTATTGCACTTCAGCACCATGGCAAAGGTGGCATTCATAGATTTCGAAATATTCGTATAAAAAGTTTATAAGAGATGATCATGAAGTGTGTGTTTATAATTATCTGCCTATTAGGCTTTTCTTTATCTGCTCAAATCGATGGAGATGAGAATCTAGAAGTCACTATTCTTGCTCAAGAGATTAACTCAGGCATGGAGATGTCGATTACTTCAGACGGTCGAATCTTCATTGCAGAAAGAGAAGGGACTGTAAAGCTTTACGATCCAAAGACAAATCAAACAAAAGTTGTCCTACAACTCGAAACTCACTTAGATAAAGAAGCTGGGTTTATGGGAATATGCATAGATCCAAACTTCGATAAAAATAGCTGGGTTTACCTTTACCATACTTTACCTCCAACTGCTGATGATCCGGGTCACCACAATCATGTACTAGGTCGTTTTGAGTATAAGGAAGGCTTGTTACAAAAAGAGTCCGAGAAAGTCTTGCTTACAGTTCGAGCTGCCTATAAACCAGGACGTATACATGAAGCTGGTTCTATAGCCTTTGATGCAGATGGTTTACTTTATCTTTCTACAGGAGACAACCAGATTCGATCAGAGTACTTATTTTCATGTAAAACGTCTGCAAATACAAATGATTTACGTGGCAAAATTCTTAGAATCAAGCCAGAGGAGGATGGTACATATACGATCCCTAAAGGAAACCTTTTCCCCGTAGGTACTGCTAAGACTAAGCCGGAGATCTATATAATGGGTTTAAGGAATCCATTTCGCATAAGTATAGACAAACAAACAGGCTGGCTTTTATGGGGAGAGAATGGTCCACCAAACAAGTGGGTCCCAGGGACAAATATCCCTCAAGGTATGACTCCTGATGGTTACGATGAATTTAACCTTGCTAAGAAAGCTGGCTTTTATGGTTATCCACTGGTGATCGCGGATCAGCAAGCCTTTACAAACTATGATTATACAGCGCGACAACCTAAAGCTAAGTTCAATCCTGATAAACCAATAAATGACCATTTAGGGAATACCGGTTTAAAAGAATTGCCTCCATCACAAAAACCATTGATTTGGTATGAAGGTGTTCAGGATGAGTTTCCACAATTAGGTGGAGGTGGTGAGTCTGCTATAGCAGGCCCAATTTTCCGCAGGAAGTCTTCTTATTTAATTAATGAAAGCCTTCCAAAGAAATATGACAATTCATGGATCATCGGTGAGTTTGTCCGTGGTTGGATTAAAGCCGTTAAGTTGGATGAACAAGGAAATATCAAAGACATACTACCAATTCTTCCAAGTGTAACATTTGGCCAACCTGTAAATATAAAAATAGGTCCTAAAGGTCGTATCCATGTACTTTATTTCCTTAAGAAAAAGAAAGGTCTTATAGGCGGCGCTGGGTTCTTAGTTAGAATTGATAATAAAGGTTCAAGCTCGTCTGCACTCAGCCTTGCTTCAATTGTAAATAAAAATGATTTACCTGAAGGTTTATCTAAGACAGATAAGGGTTTTAAACTTATGGCAAATAGTGACTGTTTTAGCTGTCACCAATGGGCCGGTAAAAGGATCGGACCAAGCTTCTTTGAAATAGCAAAACGTTATAAGGCGACAGAAGAGAAATCTACTGCAGACCTTATCGGTAAAATCATAAAAGGTGGCGCTGGGGTATGGGGGCCAATACCAATGATGCCACATCCTCAACATAACGAAAAAGATGTTACTGAAATGGTCAGGACTATTTTTAAGCTGAATAAAATCAAAGAGCATTAAACTAGAATATCCTCCCATACCTGTGGTCTAATAACCCTCTTTGTTATTAGACTATGGTTATTCCTTACATTTTCAGTCACCAGCTTTTTTCAAAACTGATCTTAGTATTTCATTAAACAAATATCGTCTTTTATTGCAATTTAGTGGTTAACAAAAAGCTATTTTTTTTGTTAAAATGATGAATGCATTCTAAGGATGTGATTCTTTTGTCACGATAAAGATATTCTTTTGTTTTAAATAGTTAGGTTCTCTTTTTAAGGGAAAGACTTTGTTTCCTTCTATAAAACGTCAATTTTTCAATATACGGATCACCTATGAAACTTTCGTCTCTAATTCTTTTCGCAATACTCCTATTATGTTCTTGTTCTAGCACGAGAAAAAGCAATATATCTCACGGTCCTATTCTTGGGAAGATTAGCTCAGACGGTGTTGCTATTTGGGCAAGAACAGATATCGCCGGAGAGTTCTATGTCTCTTATGGTATAAAAGAAGGGGAATATTCCAATAAATCAGCCACTGTACAAACTCTTTCAGGTAAAGATAACACTGGCGTCATAATTCTAAAAAATCTTGAGTCAGGGCAAAAATACTTTTTTAGTGTTCATTCTGAAGATGGGAGCGAATGTCAGACTGGATCTTTTACGACATTGAGAGATCCTGAACTATTAAAGTCTAAGCTTAACCCTGAAGGCTTATTTAACTTCAATTTTGAGTTTGCTTGTGGTAATAACCAACACCCAAGTAACGGGCTCGGGCCTAGTATGCCTGTCTATGATACTCTTAATCAAAAGTTTCGGAATGAAATAGATTTTGTCATTCATAATGGCGACTTCATATATGAAGAAAAACGTGAATTCTCTCCTGAGGAGTGGCAAGAGCAAACAGCTTCAAAGGAACTACCTAAAATCTTAGAGACGACACCTCATCTAAGTGGTGTTTGGGAGAATTATAAGACCTATATTGCTCGTGCTCCGAACCTCATGGAGTGGCACCGAAACACACCAGCTTTTTTCACTTTCGATGATCATGAATTAGTTAACGATATAATTGGTGCGGGTACAGAAGGCTACAGAAGTCGCCGGGCTGTTTTTCGCGATATAGGCGTTCAGGGTTGGTATGACTATTTAGGTTGGGCTAATCCAACTGCGACACAACAAAAGATTCATTTTGGCAAAGCAAAGCTCAATGCAAATTCTGACATCCTTTTCGATCCTGAAGCCGATTTCACTAAAATTGATCTTGAGCAAGCCTCAAACCTTCACATTCACTGGGGGGATAAAGATGCCGGGAATATGGATGGGGACAATGGCGACTTCAAAGGCGGTGATCCAAATGCAAGGGTCTACAGCATTGTAAAAGTTTTAGATAAGCATCGCGTTCAAATAAGCCCACCAGCACAAGCTACAGGAACTGCTGGCTACTCAATCGGTCGCTACTCATACAGTACATTCAAGATTGCCAATTGTCGTTTTCTCTTGCTCGATACTAAGTCTCACCGAGATGTCCATGACATAAAGAACCCGGGCAAAAAAGGCATAAGTATGCTAGGCAAGAAACAGCGTGATTGGTTGATGGATGTCATGAATAAAAAAGATGCTGATTTTTATTTTGTCGTGTCCTCTGTAAACTTCATGGTCCCTCATGTTGGTGGCGGCGGTGGAGCCAATCAATTTGCGGCAACTAAAGATGATGCATGGACAGTTTTCTTTGATGAGCGTGAAAAACTTCTTAACTTTTGGGATGGTCTGAATAAGAAAGTTTTCATTCTCTCAGGAGACCTTCATAACTCTTATGCCGTCAAGATAACCGACTCTGTCTGGGAATTTGCTTCTGGACCTCATAATTCAGTCAACCATCGCCCCAGTGATGAAGGTGGTCGCCCAGTAAACGGGCCTTTTAAGTATGGTCCAAGAGCTTGTGATATACGTTGGTCAACTACTGCTTTAGACGATATTCCTCGCGTTGCTAGAAAGTTTCCACACTTTTGTGTCGTACAGGTTAATAATGTATTTAATAATCCACAGGATTTAGGTGGGGAAAGACTAATAGCTTTTCCTAAACCACATGTGATTTTCAAGTTTTATGATGCGTTGACTGGCGAACTACAATATGCTGAGCCAGTACATGCAAATAAGAGTGATGATTAAGCTGTGAATCTTTGATATAATCGTCATGACTTTAAATTTTTAGGATATAAAAAAAAACTATGAAACTATTTATTATTTCTCTTATCTTTATGTCGTCAACTCTTGCAGTAGAGTGGCAGGCGACTGAAGTTTATAAAGGTAAGCGTTGTAATACCGCTATAGCAGCTGATTTCGATAATGACGGTAGTGTTGAAATAATCTTCTCAGCAGAAAATAACATGTTTCTAGTTTCTGCTGACGGTAAAAAGAAAATTACTATAGCCAAAAAAGTTCGACCGATTCACTCTGCATCTGCGGATATAGATGGAGATGGCGACATTGACTATATCGGCGGTCTAAGTGACCTTTTCTGGCTAGAGGCTCCTAAAAATATCTGGAAAGATGAGTGGCAGTTTCATCTTATTAGCAATGAACTCAAAGGCACTCATGCAGTTGAAACTTTAGATATGGATAACGATGGTAAAGTCGATGTGATCGCCAATAGTTTCAATGACAAAGGCAAGTATCCAAACTCAATCTGTTGGTTTAAGAACCTTGGCGATAATAAATGGCAGACTTATAAAATAGCTGATAAAAATGCTGAAGGTGGCTCTCACTATTTTAAGATCTTTGAGCTAGATGGTAAAAAAGCTTTATGTGCTGGTGCGAAAGGAGCTCCGTTTAAAAATGGAAATTACTTTGCCCTCTATAAATCAACCGATTCGTTAACTTCGCCTTGGAAGAAAAGTCTTCTTTTAAAAGACCAAGAAGGTGCGACAAATATCTATCCTGCAGATTTCAACAATGATGGTTCTATTGATTATGTAGTCTCCAATGGTCATGGCAAAGGCGTTAACATTATTTCAGGCAAAGACAATTCTATTATAAAAATAGATAAGGACATGGAGTGTCCACATAGTCTTGATATTGGTGATATAGATGGAGATGGCGATTTAGATATTGTCACTTGCGGTTATCAATCAAGTGTAGTTGCCTGGTATGAAAATACCTGCCATATGAATTTCAAGAAACATATTATTTTGACTGATCAGAAAGCGTATGATATACGCATTTTTGATATTGATCTAGACGGTGAAAAGGACATTCTTGTCGCCGGTCAAGGGAGTAATAATGTTATTTGGTTTAAACAAACAAAGTAATGCTTAGTCCATTTTCTTGACTAATACTCCAACCTTTAAAACCACTCTTTTTGTAGGATTTATATATGAATCTTATTTTTTATATACAATAAAATATCCTGTTAATTATTGGTAATGTCTCAAGTTCTGTGATAAACGGATAATAATGAAGAAGTGCATTTAGGCCATATTTTATCTTGGACAATAAA
>JAJPOQ010000125.1 GCA_021232515.1 Lentisphaeraceae bacterium | reverse complement strand
GACTCAGAAGCGTCATCGAGCGAGCCGCCAACTATCTGTTTTACTTTTCCGTTATGGAGATCTATGCAGGGTCTAAACATCTAAAGCCTTAGATTAAAAAGTTATGTTTAACTGAGTGTGAGTTGTACTGAGATCAATTTTCATGGATTGGATGAAGTTTTTAGGGTAATTCATATATGATCAGCAATTATCTTATGGAAAAGTGACGAGTTAGTCTCCAAAAAGTTTGATATATGTATGAGAATGGAGAATGGTTAGGCAGAATTAATTAAAACTTTGTGGTATTTGAAATAATTTTAGGGCTTAGTGAATACATAGAGTAAGTATGAACAAGGAAATGATGGTGAAAATAATGAAAGTATCGATAATTATAGCCCTGATTGCAGCTCTATTTTTTATTCCAGGCGCCCAAGGTGAATCAAAGCAATGGGAAACAGATTTTAGAAACGCTCTAAAACTATCAAAAGAATCAGGTAAGCCAATATTTATGGAATTTACAGGTTCTGATTGGTGTGGGCCATGTATAGCACTACATAAAACGGTTTTTTCAACAGATGCATTTAAAAAATTTGCAGATGAAAACTTCGTTCTTTTAGAATTAGACTTTCCAAAAGGTAAGAAACAAGCTCAAGAACTACAGCAACAAAATCAATATTTACAGCAGATGTACCAAGTACAGGGCTATCCTACAATTTTACTCATGGGAGACGATGGGGTACCATTTGCTAAGACAGGATTTAAAGATGTAGATGCTCCAACATATATAAGTGATTTAAAAGAGTTTCTTACTAAGAAGAAATCTTTCGATTCCTTAGTAGCAAAAGCAAGTGAACAAAAAGGTGTTGAGAAGGCACAAACACTACTCGATGCTTTAAAAACTATTGATGAAGAAATAAGACCTTTTTATGGGAAGCTAGTAAAAGAAATAACAGAGAGTGATCCTGAAGATAAAACAGGTTATCAACGAGAACAGGAACTTAATGCAAAAATCAACAAACTGTATGGCACAGTAATTGGTTTTGTTAATGAGAGAAAGTTAGTAGAAGCAAAAAAATCTATTCATGATTTTATATCGACAGAAAAATTAATTGGCCAGGAAAAGCAAAAAGCTATGCTTGTATTTATCGAGTGTTATAGTGTTCGTGACGCTGAGCAATTAGTTGAACTAGATAGCTTAATGGATCAAATGATTAAAGAAGAACCAAGTAGTAAGTATGCAGATATTGCCAAAAATATTAAAGGCCAGATTAAAGAATATAAATCTAACCTTTAATGTATTCTTAGGCCGCTTTTAGCGGCCTTTTTTATGTGAGCAAATCTTTTATTACAGAACAGTGCTCGACCCCAGTTAGCCTCGTATCTAAGCCTTGGTGTTTAACTGAAAATCTTTCATGATCAATGCCTAAGCAGTGAAGAATAGTTGCATTTAAATCATTTACTGAAACAGGCTTATCGACTACATTATAGGCAAACTCATCTGTTTGACCATAGCTCATTCCAGCCTTCGTTCCGCCACCAGCCATCCACATACTGAAGCATCTTCCGTGATGGTCTCTACCAGATCCCAGTTTACCTTGGCTATAAACAGATCTACCAAATTCACCAGACCAAACGACTAGAGTATCATCGAGAAGCCCTCTTTGTTTTAAGTCTGTGATTAAAGCTGCAGATGCTTGATCGGTATCTTTACATTGAGCTGGTAAATGAGTTTTTAATTGTTTGTGTTGATCCCAACCGCGATGGAATAGTTGAACCATACGGATGTCTTTTTCGATCATTCTTCTGGCAAGTAAACAGTTAAACGCATAAGTGCCGGGTTTGCGAGCATCCTCTCCATAGAGTTTAAATGTACTCTCAGGCTCATTTGATATATCTACGACTTGTGGAGCTTCCTTTTGCATCCTGTAACTCATTTCATACTGTTCTATTCGAGTCAGAGCTTCTTCGTCTTTTTGCTTTTGATAGTATTCGAGATTTAATTCTTTTAGAGCAGATAACATCAATCGTCGATTCTTGCGAGTTATATTTCTGGGGTCTTGCAGGAATAGAATAGGGGATGAACTACTTCGAAGCTGTACACCTTGGTGAACGGAGGGAAGGAATCCACTTCCCCATAGTCTAGAAAAGATGGGTTGGCCGGGATTTTTACCTGAGCCTTGTGAAATAAGTGTGCAAAATGCGGGCATATTCTTATTTTTACTCCCTAAGCCGTAGCTTACCCAAGCACCAAGGCTAGGATGTCCAGGGAACTGTGATCCAGTATTTAGGAAAGTTACACCAGGATCATGGTTTATGGCTTCAGTGTGCATACTTTTTATAATACATATATCGTCGACAATTTTTGATGTGTGAGGAAGCAAGTCACTCATCCATGTTCCGGTTTGGCCATGTTGTTGAAAAGGTTTAATTGGCGCACATACAGGAAAGCTTTTTTGATTTGCACTCATGCCTGTAACACGCTGACCGTTTCTTACTGAGTTTGGAAGTTCAGAGCCATGTAGTTTGTATAGTTCTGGATGATAATCAAAGAGATCGACATGTGATGGACCTCCAGATTGACAAAGGTATATGATATTTTTTGCTGTCGCTTTATGATGATTAATGGGAGTTGTAATCTTGTTATGTGAACCGGAAAACGCATTTAAGGATATGCTACTTGCAGTTAAGCCCGTAAGTTTAAGTAAGTCTCTTCTATTCATACTATTTCCTTGTAAGGTTTTCGCTGAGATTCATGATTGTCGAGCAAAGTATACTGAGTGCAGTTGTTTCTGCCGATTCATACTTTATTAAAGGCTTATTCTCTTTATAAAAAGTAAGTTGTTGAGCGTAAGCTTTTTTGAGAATATTCGTTTCTTTTTTAGTAGGATAGCGAGAAAGAACATCTCTAAATATATGAGATAACTTTTTCTCTATAGACTCAGAAGTGTCACTATACTTAAGAGCGAGTACTTCTGCCGCGTGAACAAACTGTGGATCATTGAGAGTAACGAGAGCTTGAGTTGGAGTATTTGTTGATTGTCTTCTCGAGACGCAGGTCTCTCTATTTGGCGCATCAAATGTGGTGAGTGAAGGATTCGCAGAAGTTCGCTTGATAACGGAGTAAATACTTCTTCTATATTGGTTTTTACCAAATGAGGGGAAATAAGCTTGAGTTGTAAAGCTTGTCTTATGACCGAAGTGGCTGACTTGAGCCCAAAGAGCTTTTGGTTGAGGAGGGTACACACTTGGGCCGGCAAAGTCAGAGTTGAGTAAGCCAGATACTTTAAATGCACTGTCTCGAATAAACTCAGCTTTCAATCTAAAGTTTGGAGCATAGCTATAGTATTTGTTGTTCGGATCTATTTCTTTTGAGCTCTTTGTGATGATCGATTCCTGTTTATATGTCTCCGAGAGAAGAATAACTTTTAGAAGTTTACGGACATCCCAATTATTCTCAGTAAACTTTAAACTTAAATGGTCGAGAAGCTGAGGATGAGTTGGAGTTGACCCTTGTGAACCAAAGTCTTCAGAAGTCTCTACTAATCCACGATTGAAAATCATTTGCCACAGTCGATTCACCGCAACTCTAGAAGTTAAAGGGTGATTTTTGTCAGTTAACCATTTTGCTAAGCCTAGTCGGTTTTTTGGTAGTTGTGAATCAAAAGGAAATATCTCTTCGAGAACATTCGCATGAACTTCTACTGTAGGTTTATTGTATTGGCCCCTGTCAAGAATGAAGGTTTTACGGTCAGAGGAGTCATCCATAATCATGGCTGAAGTCTTACCAGAGTGTATTTGTTTTTGGAGTACCTCTATTTCAGTATCGATAGTTTTTATCGCAATCTTACTATCGTACGATAGGTAAGTTTTCTCTTTGGCTATGAATTCTTTATGCTTGGTAAGTTCATTAATCCTGTCTTTATAAGAAGCAGTCATCTTATCTTTGTCGGTTAAGGACGAATTGACTTGGATGAAAGGTTTGGTATTGCCATTTATCGCTCCTTTACCAGGTTCAGTGCTTTTATTGAAAAAAGCGTATAATTCAAAGAAACTTTTTTGTGAGATAGGATCATACTTGTGATCGTGGCACTGTGCACATTTTACTGTAAGAGCCATAAATGTAGTCGAAACAGTATCTAATTTATCGACGGTGTAGTTAACTCGGTACTCTTCAGGGATCGTTCCTCCTTCGTGGGTATTCATACTGTTTCTTAGAAAGCCTGTAGCGATCTTCTGATCATCCGTTGGGTCTGGTAGTAGATCTCCAGCAATCTGTTCAATGATGAATTCGTTGTAAGGCTTATTTTCCTTAAAAGCTTTTAGTACCCAGTCTCTCCAAGCCCACATATCTCTATGGTCATCGATTGAGAATCCATTTGTGTCTGCATATCTAGCTAAATCTAGCCACTCTAAAGTCATTCGTTCAGCAAAAGCATTACTTTGAAAAATATGGTCAATGAGTTGTTCATACTTTTGTGGATGAGTGTTTGTTAAGAATGAGTCTATCTCACTGGTTTTGGGTGGCATACCAGTTAAGTCTAGATAGAGACGTCTTATGAGATTTTCTTCGTTAGTTGGTTTTGAGCTTGGTAGTTTAAGCTCTTGTAGTTTCTTCTGTATAAAAAAATCGACAGGATTCTTAGTTGAATTTAGCTTTTTAGAAACCGGCTTTTTGAAAGCCCAATGTTGATCATATTTTGCACCTTGATCGATCCATTGCTTAATTATATCTATTTCTTCAGGTTTCATAACTTTTTTTGAATCGAGAGGAGGCATTATGTCATCTTCATCTTCGGTAATCATTCTTAGATAAACATGACTTTCGTTGCTTTCTTTGGGGAGTATGCCAAACCTACCTTTCCTGTTTCGGTAAGCTCCATATTTGCCATCAGTGATATCTAGACGAAGTTTCCCTTCTCGATTTTCGTTGTCTGGACCATGACAATGAAAGCAATATTCTGAAAGTATTGGGCGTATTTCGGTATTGAAATCGATTTCAGCAGATAACTGAAAGCAACAAAGTAAAGTAAGAAGAATTAGTTTATACATTTTATTCCTAATGAAATGTTTTGATAAACTAATTTTAAAGTCTAAAGAAGTGTAATGCTTGGAGATTCCTTATATACGCTAGTATATTTTCGGCATTAGGGTAATTTTTTTATTTCTTTTTCCAACTCTTTTCTTAATGGGCCATCATAATCTTCTTTGATTAGACTCAACGCAGTTTTAGAATCTTTGTTGTTAAGAAGATAGATGATTTGTAGCAGAACCCTCTCTTCTGGGTCTTTCGTGAATAAGCGAGAGTAGTTATCCTTGTAGTTAATTTGGTTCAAAGAAATAGTCGTATTCGCCGAGGATTTATCAGTTCTGAAAGTCAATTGGTTTGAGCTTGAGTCTAGGAAGATCAGAGTACCTGTAAATTGCGTGTTATCAGTAAGTTTTAAGTTAAGTTTATTTCCAAACTCAGATTTATATCCAAGAGCAATCATTTTTTGAATAGATAGAGGATTGGCTTTCTCTAGAACATTTTTGAAAAAAGTAAGATCAATTTTATTAGCCTTTTCTATTTCAGTAATAGTTTTCAGGCTGTCTTGAAAGTCAGTTCGAATGAGAGCTTTGATAAATGAATTCATTTTCTTCAGGTGAATATCTGCTTGACCTAAGTTCTCTTTGTCGAGGTCTAGTTCATTCATATGTTCAGGGTGAGCTGCTACAGTTAATGGTATGTCGTCAAAGAAACCCTTTTTCTTCTTTTTATTGGGCATGACGACGGCCACTTCTTGAGGCATGGAACGTTTACGCTTTATTTCTTTTTTCAGCTCATAACGTTCAAATGGTAAGGCCCTTTATAAGAGTTGACCATTGCGAGAGCTTTCTCCCAGTCTTTCTTAAGTGTGAGGTCCCTTATTTCGAACTTAAGTTCCTGAAATTGTTGTCTTGGTGTATTGTCAAAGTCTTTAACTTTCATTTTTTGTAAGCCTAAGTCTTTAACAATGATTTTATGTTGAGGCTTTTGAGAGTTCGTTGAACTACTTAGTGTAGTTTTTCTTTCAGTTTTATTCTCATGTGAGGGCGTCGCTATTTCGACAGGCTCTGGGGTTGCTTTTACAAAAGATGTAGAATTTTGCTGGAAGCTATCTTTGTTCGTTGAGTATAAGTAGAAAATGGTGAATGAGAACGAGAGTATAGCAGCAACCGCAAGGTTTCTAAAAAGATGATTATCTTGTTTAGGGAAAATATATGGAGCAGGTTTTGTTGCTTTAACAGCATAGGATACATCATCAGCAGAAAGAACTTGAGTTTCTTCCATATCGCTTTCGTCTTCTTTTTCACAAGTTAAGTTTTCAAGTATAAAACCATCAGTGAAGATCGTTGTAAGAGATGTTTTTCTTGATCTTGTATCAACAATAAATTCTAGCTGTAGACAATGGTTAAGTGCTTTTAGAACATCTAGCCAATTATCAAATCTATTTTTTGGATTGAGGGCAAGCATCTTATAAATAAATTTGCAGATGTCTTTTCCTAATCTCGCCTCTAAGGACGCGGGCAGAGCAAGGTCCTCATAATCTTCAGGTGAAATGAATTGAAGGTTATCAAAAGGTCTTTTCCCAGTGATCATTGTGTATAAACACGCTCCCATAGAGTACATGTCACTTTGGATGTTTGGAGCGCAGTTGTCTAGAGTTATTTCTGGAGCCAAAAACCTCTCGTTAAAGTAATCATTTTCTTCATGGGAAAATTGTTCATCATTTAAGAGATAAGCAGCATGACCAAGATCAGAAAGCCGTACATCACCATTTGAGTTTATGTAAAGCTTATTGGTATTTAAGTTGTAGTGCCCGACACCGGTTTGGCGGTAAACGTTTTCAAGTGCTGAGGCTATGTCGCGGCAGATAGAAAGAGCTACACCTGTTTCAAATGGCCCATTTACATGAAGGAGCTTCGAAACACTTTCAATGTTTTCATAAGGCCAAACTGTGTAGAGCATACCGTCATGAGTTTTACCGCAAGAGATAATCTTTAGGTGCTCTGGTTGAGCTAAGTGACTGACACTGAGGGCGATATTTAAAAAGTCGTCTGGATTTGCAACAGAGTAGGTAAAGTCCCAAAAGAATAGTCTGAGAAGTACTGGACGTTGGCGATAGATGTCGAAGGCAACGTAAATATTTGTGTTTGTTCGGAGTTCGAGAAGCTTTTTAAGTTCATATCGCTCATCGATGTGTTGGCCTATACAAACAGCATTGTCAATACTTTTCATTAATTGACCGCAATTAGAGCACTTCAAGTGCCCATCTACCCAAGAATGGGCGACGTTTAAACGGCCGCATATTTTACAACAATACTTCATGCTTTAGGTAAGTGAACCTCAAGGTCTATAGCTTTCTGCACATAAGCTTTTGATTAAAAATCCCCAGAATGTTATAGCTTAATAACTTTTAGGAGCCTAATATTACTGCCCAACGACAACACAACGTCAATAAATACAAATAGTTTAATTTTTTTATAAAAATAATTGAGCGAAATACGTAATGCTCGTTTTTTCTGTAAAAAGTTCTAAAAAATGTTGAAAATGTGTCAAAAATATCATAAGTGATAAAAAGAGTTATCAGTTAAGTAATAAAATTGGAGAAAGTCTTTGGACGAAAAGTTTTTAAATCAGATCGACTTTCAACCATTCTTAAGTCAATTTTTTCAAAATGCTTCAGACCTCTTTGCTTTTGTTAAGGATAAAGACTTTAAATTTCGAATGGTTAATAATTGTCTGCTGAATCGTTTAGGCTTTCTTTCTGAAAGTGAAATGATAGGTAAAGATGACTTTGATTTTTTTCAGACAAATTTAGCTGAACTTTTTAGAGTTGAGGATTCACAAGTCATTGATGATAAAAAGAGTGTGCTAAATGCAACCTGGAGTGTACCAAACGGCCGAGGAGGCTTGGATTGGTATATTTCGAGTAAGTATCCTTTGATGAACCGCAGTGGTGAAGTTGTTGGCCTTATTGGGGTTATGCGGGGCATAACAGAGGTTACTTCAATTTTAGAGCCCTACAGTCAACTTTCAAAGGTTCTCAGATATATTCAAGAAAACTTTGAAAAGCAGTTGGAAGTAAGTGAATTAGCAGAAATGGTAAATTTGTCAATTAGCCAGTTTGAGAGGCGTTTTAAGAAGTTATTAAATATGACACCCATCAAATTTATCAATAAAGTAAGAGTTGATAATGCATGTGAAATGTTGTTAAAGACCAATAATACTCTTTCGGCAATTGCCTATGATTGCGGTTTCTACGACCATAGCTATTTCACAAAGCAGTTCAAAAAGAAGATGGGCAAAACGCCAAATGATTACCGTTCAGAGTACCTTAAATAGATTTCTTTTTGCAATAGATTGATTTTTTGAGATTTTTAGTTATCTTTTTGTAATTTCATTCAATGAATTTATATAATTTACAAAGGATACTTATGCTTAAAAAACTAACTCTTGGACTATTTGCTTCATGTCTGTTTTCTGTTGCGGCACATGAAGGAGATAACTCCTCAGCTACAGCAACTGCACCTATAACAGTTCCTGTTAAAACAGGTACAAATGGAGTTACGTTTACGACTGTTCCAGGTTGGGGTAAGGTACCAGGACAAGACTATATTGGTTCAACTCACGGTGGTATAGTCATTGATAAAGCAGGTCTTATTTACGTTTCTACAAATGGCTCTAACAAGCTATGTGTATTTGAAGAAAATGGTAAGTTTGTAAAGTCGATGGGAACTAAACTTGGCAATCTTCACGGTATGAACATAAACACAGAAGACGGCACTGAGTATATCTATGGCGCGGCTATGTCTAAAGTTCACAAGATCGCTCTGGATGGTAAAGTTCTACTTACGATTGACGGCAAAGAACAAGGTTGGAAGAAAGCTACAGCAGTAGCAGTTGCTCCAGATGGTAGAATCTTTGTGGCTGACGGTTACGGAACAAGCGTTATCTTTGTTTACGGAAAAGACGGTAAATTCATCACTAAGTTCGGTGTTCGTGGTGCAGGTGACGGCCAATTTAAAGTGAGCCATGGTTTAGCAATGGATACTCGTGGTGAAAAGCCTTACTTAATTGTTTGTGACCGCGAGAATAAAAGAATCTTCAAAGTTGATATAAATGACTTCTCTTCAAAGTTGGTGACTACTGACTTAAGAAGACCATGTGCACTTTCAATTCATGGCGATTATGTCGCAGTTGCAGAACTACAAGGGCGTGTTGTTATCCTTGATAAAGACTTCAAAGTCATAAGCAAAGTTGGTGACAATCCAGACAAGTCTCAGTGGGCGAAGTTTCCAGCTGCGCCTCAGTCATGGCAAGGTGGTATTTTTACGGCACCGCATGGCGTGTCTTTTGACGCAAAAGGTAACCTTTATGTGATGGATTGGAATAAGTTTGGTCGTGTGACAAAACTTACTAGAGATAAGTAAAAAGTCCTTTTAAATAGATTTTCATTAAAACGAGCCAATTTTGGCTCGTTTTTTTGTGCTTAGATATAGCTAAATCTAACTAGTTCAGTGACAAATTTTGTTTTGAGCTTATAATGTACTATATTTTACGCGTGAAAATTGAATTTAAATAGAACAGGTACAACACTATGGAAATGGCCTATTATTGCAAGCAGTGCGGATCTGCTAATTTAATAGACTACAGCAATAGTAAATTTGTTGGTAGTTGTTTTAACTGTTCTCACCCCATCCATGTTGAAACTGACAGCTTATGTGTCAATACAATTATCGGTGAACGCTACCAGATTCGTGAACTTCTTGAAGAGACAAACATAAGTAACCTTTATGTAGCCTCTGACTTAGCTACTGGTTCATTAGTTATCCTGCGAGTTTTTTGTTGGGACTTTTCATATTCCATAACCGATCCTGAAGCTTAAATACCGTCGATTCGGTGAGCTCTATTGCAGCACCTACGCATGTAGAATTGATTGATTGGGGCGTAAATGAAGACCTCATGTTTACCATTTGGCCTTGCGATAGCGTTGAAACTCTCACAAAGCTTTTAAAGAATCACCAAAACTTTGAACCGACTGTAGCTCTGTCTATTTGTCGAGATATAGCGATCTCACTTGAGAAAATTTATTTTGAAACTGGTGTGGGACACTACAATCTTTCTGCTGATAATATCTACTTAGACAACCATGGTGAAGCGCGTTTTTCAGACTCCGGCCATGCAGCTTACTTGTTTTATGATGAACATTTCCAAGACGCAGAATTCAATATCTTTAACATGCACTACGTCAGTCCAGAGGTTGCATTCAATTGGTCATTTCCAGATATAAAAAGTGACATGTACTCTCTGGGATGTTGTTTGTATGCAATGGTGACGGGTAAACTTCCATTTGGTCATAGAGGACCTCAGTCAGAGCACGATTACAGTCAATTTAGTTTTACAAAACCAGATGAGTTTAGACTCGGCGATACATTCGTTGGCATCTTTTATGGTTTAACAGAAGTTAACCCAAATGAGCGTTTTGAACATTGGCGCGATGTGATCAAGTTAATGGACAAATACCTGTACGAAGAGAATATGATGAGAAAATCATCTCTCTCTGGTAAAAGACGTATGCTAACGACAAGCTATAACTTTGATCTATATGCAGATGTCGATGAAGATTTAGCTAGACCAGCAAGAGCTCGTAAGCGTAAGAAAAAGAAAAAAGTTTTATCGACTTCAGATATACGAGTGAAAATGCGTTCCGAAGCTCCAGTTTCAAACGTCAGGTACCGTTCAACAAAAGCAGTGAATGCGAGAAGTAAGCATGCCGGTGGGCAAACGATGCTTATCGTTACTTGTGTTATCGTTTCATTGGGAATTCTTTTATTTGCACTTATGGCTTCAAAACTGTCGAGTGACGAGAATGTCGTTGCAGATTCAAAATCGACTGAAGTTGACTCTAACGAGAAAGAACTGGCTCCGCTTAAGGAAAAGATAGTTAAGCGTACTGAACCTAAGAAAGTTGTCGAGAAAACTCCTGTAGATGCAGGGAATATAGCTTTAACTCAAGAAGATAAATTTAAAGAACTTACTTTTGAAGTCAGAGAAAATACGATCCGTAAAGATTGGGATCGCGCTCTAGAACTCTGTCGTACTTATTCAGGGAAGTATCAGTCTCAAGTCGATGCGCTTATTTCTGAGATAGAAAAGAAAAAGGTTCTCTATTTAGAAAATAAGTTGAACAACATAGTCCCAGAAACGGAAACTAAGAAGTCTGAAGCTTTAGCAGGGACGAGTAAGTTTAGTGACATAGCAGACAAGGTTTTTAAAAAGCAGTTTAGTGTAGCACTTCAAGTAGTTCCCGTAGTTGAAGAGCTTGAGAAAATAGACCTGACCATGGAGAAAGAAGCTCTAGAAGATCTTGATCCCGTTCGTTTGAATTCAGTATTTGCTAAGAGTTATGAAAGTGATAAGGGAAACTTGATCAATATATCAGTCGATGGCGTCGATTATGAAGGAACTGTTTTACAGGTCAGTTCGGTAAATGGCTCTCTTAGAATGAGTGTAAATTACCTTTCTAGAAAACTAGAGCGTATTTATAGTTTCAATAGCATAAACCCTTTGGATAACCTTAAGAGAATTCAATACACTGATAAAAACAAAGAAAACTTAGTACGGTTCTTTTTCTTAGTGAATAATGATCTGCCGTCTGAAGCCTCTAAGTATCTTGAGAATTACCAAGGTCCATTGAGAAAAAGCTTAACTCTGGCTTTGAAAAATATCCAAAATTCATATGCATCAAAGTCGTGGCAAGAACTATTGGACTTTGTCGGTTTGAAATATACTGCAGATCCTGAAAAATTTGTTGAGTCCTTTAAGTTTGTTAAGCTTGTTGGTGGAGATCCATGGCTAGCGAAGTGGTACTTTGAGCGTTTTATGAAAGATTACGCTTTATCGAGTTACTATGAGGAAAATAAAACTAGTATTTCTCTTCTACATAGATTCATTCTAAAGCTTACAGAGAAAAGTAAAAATCCAGACCTTTTAGTTTCAGATAACGGGGCAAAAGGAACAGTAAGTTTAGAGAGTGCGGTTAACGATGTTAAGGAAGGCGGACTTATTCGCATACTTCCTGGAGTTTACCCTGGTAATATTATCATTCGGAAAAAGCTACACCTTGTAGGAGCTTCGGGGGTAAGGTTTACAGGAAATGTAAGTATAGATGAAGACCGTGTTGTTCTCCAGCATATAAAGTTTATGAGTGGTTATTTAGAGTTGCATCGTGGCGTTCGAGATGTGTTGGTTTCTTGGCTTCATTTTAGAAGTTCTGGCATCATGATGCGAGGAGAAAATACCAATGTTTCTATCGTTGATACAATGATGAAGGGGCTCATATTGGGCGATTGTCGCCAAATAAATGTGAAAGATAGTATCATTTTAGATTCCAGCTTAGGCGATATTCAGAACAAATACGCCATCAGTGGTTTTGTCTCAGGCACTATAACGAACTCAATCATATTTTCAGAAAATGGTTTCGCGATGAAGTTCAATGAAAGAACAGACTTAACGATGAACCTTAAGCATTGCCTTATCTTTGGCCGCCAAGGGCTTGCTCATGTTCGTAAAGATAATTTAATTGTGAATGACCTAGGTGAATTTAACCGAAGAGTAGGGCGAATCCAAAACTCTGAATTAGTTATGCCAGTTTTCCGGTCACAGTTGGAGGGGGATTATCGACTGAAAGACTTTACTCCAGGTTTCTTTACAGGAGAAAGTAAGAAGGCGATTGGCGTTCAATATAACTACCAGAAGTAGTATTTTTCTTTTTAGAATATTCCTAGAGTTAGTGTAAAAAGCCTTTAGCTGAAATAGATTATTTCAATCATTGAAATTATAGAAGAGTTTATATGGAAATCGTTTCTGAAAATAAATGTTTTGGCGGGACTGTTAAGTTTATAAAGCACAGTTCCTCGACCGTGAAGACAGATATGACATTCTCTGTTTTTGAACCTAAAGAAGCTTCACAGAAAAAACTACCAGTCCTTTATTACTTGTCTGGCTTAACCTGTACGGCAGAAAATTTCACCTTCAAAGCTGGCGCATTTAAAAAAGCTGCAGAGTTAGGGATGATAATTGTTTGTCCAGACACTTCACCTCGTGGTGCTGGTGTTGACGGAGAAGATGAACGCTATGACCTAGGTGCAGGAGCTGGTTTTTATATCGACTCGACGACAGCAAAATGGTCTGAGAATTATCAGATGTACTCATATGTAACGAAAGAACTGCCGCAGTTAATAGAGGACAGTTTCAATATTGACTCTAGCAAAGTGAGTATTACAGGTCACTCAATGGGTGGTCATGGAGCTTTAATCTGCGCATTAAAGAATCCATCGCTTTATAAGTCAGTTTCAGCTTTCTCGCCCATCGTGAATCCTGTAGATTGTCCTTGGGGTCAATTGGCATTTTCCGAGTATTTAGGTGAAGACCAAGAGTCTTGGAAAGCTTACGATGCTTGTGAGCTTGTTAGAGCGCATGGATGGCAAGGGGAAATCCTTATAGAGCAGGGGAAAGCAGATCAATTTTTAGAAGAACAGCTCAAGCCTCAAAACTTTGTAAGTGCATGTGAAGCCTCAGGCGTAAAACTTAGTTTAAATATGCGTGAAGGTTATGATCACTCATATTACTTCATTTCCACATTTATAGATGATCATCTAGACTTTCATTTTAAAGAGCTTGAGAAGTAAACTATGAAAACCTCAAATCCAGTATTGGTCGTCGTTGACCTTCAAGAAAAACTCGTGCCGATTGTTGAAAATTCAGAGCGCATGAAGTCTAAGTGCTTTAAGGCTTTTAAGGCACACTCTATACTGGGTTTTCCTGTTTCCGTGACGGAGCAGTATCCTCAAGGGCTGGGAAAGACTTTACAGGATTTTGAGCCTTTTTACTCTAAGGAAAACGTTTTTGCTAAAACTAGATTCTCTAGCTTTGGTGCCGTAGGCTTTGAAGAGAGTTTATCATCGAAAGAAGTAGTTTTGATCGGTATAGAAGCTCATGTATGTGTCTACCAAACATGCTTAGATGCTTTAGAGAAAGGCTTCAGTGTAACTGTGTTAGTTGATTGTATTTCATCGCGCTCGGAAGAGGATAGAGCAGTAGCTATAAGAAATATGGAAAAGGTGGGAGCTAGTTTATCTACCTTTGAGAGTTACTACTTGGGATTGATAGGAGATGCTAAGCATCCCCATTTCAAAGAGTTGTCTAAACTTCTAAAAGATTAGTCGATTTTAATATCGATCTTTTCTTTTATTTCATCCATAGTTAACTGAGGCTTAAGACCTTTTTGAAATCTTACCTTGCTTTGAAGGTACTCAGTATAAATGATTCTATTTAGCGAGCTATCATACATAATTGAAGTAGGGCGTCTAAGGTCATTAATAAATGGTTTTGCCATCTTCATCGGTTGAGAAATAGTTTTTGGACGATCTTCATCTCTAAAGTAAATTAGAATTCTGCCGTATGTATAGTGAACTAGGTAGATCTCTTTTTGATTCCCCATACATAAGTCGTAGAAGCCGTTTTTTGTACTAGCCTGTTTAGGGCCTATTTGGTAAGACGTGCTTTTCTTGATGTCACCTAAGTTTAGCTCATAAAGCTTATTCTCTGTTGCACTGACAATTAATAAAGCATCTTTATCTTCATCGTAGATCATCCCTTTAGGAGTAGGGAGTTTAGAAACGCGTGTTACTTCGCGTTTATCTTTATCGAAGAAATCTGTAATTTTTAAAACTGCGCCAGAACCAGAGTCTGTTAAGTAGATGTTGCCATCAATTATTTCGATGTCTTCTAGCTTCTTAGCACCTTTAACTTTAAAGTGAGCAACCTGTTTTGGGGGAGTTTTTTCTTCCTCTTTAAAAACGGCAAGAGAGTCTATGTCTGTTATAAGGATGTGACCGTCAAGGATTGCGATACTAGTTGGCGAACTGAGGCTTGTTTTAGGATATTCAGAACTGATTGGGTCAGTAACTCGAGCTTTAAGCTTATATGCTTCAAAGTCTTGAAACCAGATTGCGGATATATTTGCAGAACCGTCTTTTAAATGAGGGCCACCAACTACGTTACAAACGTAAAAGAAACCATTTGATGGATTCTTGAAAACTCTGTATGGCTTATTTAAATCGCTACCGAAACTGAACTTGTCTTGTGCGTTGGCTGATAATATAAAGAGCAAACATAAGATCAATGATTTATTCAAACTCATTCAGTTATTCCTGTATTGTTTTAAAATTATTTTTCGCGCCTATAAAGTGCGATATTTTCGTCTTCATTTATGTTGATTATACCAAGTAGATATATTCCAGACTGCCAATGAGCCCTTATCTCTTGTTCTATATCTTCAACAGAACCCGCTCTAACGTCAGCAAAAAAGTAATCTTCTTTAAGAGAATCAACTTGGTTTAGTGCTATGATGACAATGTCATTTTTTTGACATACACCAGTTACTTGCCATTTAGTTGCTCTCGAACTACACGTAGTTGTAAGGTTTTGGGACATTTCTTTCAAGTCCACTACCAAATCGTCAATGTTATATTTGACAATTTTAAAATTCACTGAAAACTCCAAATTTTAGCTAAAATAGTCTCTTACTCGAAAAAAAACAGTGAATAACGACTAACTCATGTGTTTATTGAGCAAAATTTTCCTATAATATCCTAAATTACAATCAAATCCCGGGTCTCATGGTGGCAGTTAAAAAACAAACCTTGAATTATTCAGTTGTTTTAGTGATGGTTTATCTCTTGTTTGATATCTTTTTTTCTGCCTTTTCTCCACAGTGGACAGAACAGTTGAGTGATGTGCTTATCGAAGACAAGACTCTCATTCTCCAACCTGAAAAGGTCAAAGACATAAAGCCTATTCTGGCTACAAAGTTTATCAAAATTGGTGGTGTTGAAGTCAGGACTTCGCTAAATATCGATTCACGTCAGTTGAAGAATATCTGCGACCGAAAGAACAGCACCAAAGTTAACTTTAACCTGAAGTCTAAAAGAGGGGATAATGTTCAGATAAATTATGAAAAAGATTTCCTCTGTAAGGGTGTCAGTCTAAGGCTTAATGGCGAAGAAACCTTTAGAGCACTTTTAGAAACATCTGCTGACGGCCTAGTTTTTCATCCTGTAAAAATTTTAAAGCCCGGTGCAAACAACATCGAGCTTCAAAACGAAAAGATTAAATCCCTTCGCATAGTTCTTATGGAAGGAACCGACAAGCCTTGGAATTTAGGCGATATTAGCTGCCGCTGAGTACTTTTTTAGTATTTAGTTATAATCAGTAATCAGTTATAATCAGTATTCAGTATTCAGTTATAATCAGTATTCAGTATTCAGTTATAATCAGTATTCAGTTATAATCAGTATTCAGTTATAATTAGTAATCAGTAAATTTGCTCACTGCTCACTGCTCACTGCTCACTGCTCACTGCTCACTGCTCACTGCTCACTGCTCACTGCTCACTGCTCACTGCTCACT
>JAJPOQ010000107.1 GCA_021232515.1 Lentisphaeraceae bacterium | reverse complement strand
GATAGACTACACCAAAGAGACGTTGTAATTTCGTGTTGCATTTAGGTCCTCATATTTTTATTGTCCAAGATAAAATATGGCCTAAATGCACTTCTTCATTATTATCCGTTTATCACAGAACTTGAGACATTACCAAAAAATCTGACTTGAGCAAAGAAATCAATCAAACCTTTTCAATTGAACTACTTGGAGAAAGAATACCACATAAAAGAAAGTTTGTTCTAAAAGGATTTGGTTCTCAAGTATGTTTTTTGATCTTTCAAATTTCATCCGAAGATGCATCTAAAGCAGTTAAAGGCTTTGAACTTATTCAATCAACAATAACAAAAGAAAAGTAGAAGGGAAATATGGGTGATTTATTAATTTTAGTCGGAATTTGTATAGGAAGTTTTGCCGGACTATGGATGCTTTTTGAAGCATTTAAAGAATCAATTTTATGGGGGTTAGCGTGTTTATTCCTGCCATTCGCGGGTTTACTATTTTTAGTTCTCCATTGGCAAGTGGCAAAAGCTCCATTTCTTTTAGGCTTACTCGCCATCCCATTTTATGTGGTCGGCGGCGGGCTCATCTCCTAAAACAAAAAATGTTAACCGAATAACTACCACTCACTGAGCCCCCAAGCCATATAAGCTATCTGGACGTTAGAGAATCAAAAATATGAACAAACACCTTACCAAGAGAATTTATACTCGCTACTTTTCTCAAAATATTTCATTAAGTATTTTAGGGCTCATACTGTGGTGTTTATCATATACACCTCTAGCAGAAGTTCATTTACAATATGCAATAAACCAAAATTTAATTTTCACGTTTCGATATTTATCTATAATTTCATTCTTAGTTGCTCTCAGAGGTAATTATCCAGTATTAAAAGCTCTTCATAAAACAGCATCTGTATTTATTGGTATTGTTCCAACTGCATTTTTCTGTATGGCATCAATTCTTATACTTGTAGCCCCTATCTTCTCTTACATCATGGCAGAAATATCTTCAGGTCTCATGCCCCACCAGCCCACTACCTTTTCATTCAAAGATTCAATTGAGGTTATTGGTTTTTGGGTTGTCTCTGCATCAGTCACAGCTGGTATTTGGCTATTAATCATCAGGAATATTTTTGCTCAATATAAGGCTCCATACGATTTAGATGAAAATAGTAACTACGCTACGGTAGCTACATTATTAATGTTTTTTGGAATGTTAGGTGCACATAGATTTTTTGTCGGAAAAACTATAACGGGTACTCTTTATTTTTGTACATTGGGATTTTTAGGCATCGGTGTTTTGGCTGATGGTCTCAGGTTAATACTCCATAAATTCACTGATTCCGAGGGAAATATAATATAAAACGCTCTCTAGTCATGGATTCCACGAGATATCTTCACTTCGTTCAGACACACATAAACTCAGTCGTAAATGTATTAAAATGAATAATCTTACATCAGACAAAAACTCAACTTATCCTATACTCTTTTGGATAAGCTTATTAACATTTTCAACTACATTATTCAGTATGTTTATCTTCGAAGGCAGCTATTCTGAAAAGCAATTTAACTTCTTGTGGGGATTAGGTGTTATATCAATTATCAGTACAATTATTTGTTCTAGATTCCCATCTTGTAAGTCATGTGGAAAGAAAACGAAACATAATCAATTTTCAGTTCACTATTCTAATATTGAGACGCTGAGAGAACGCTATTTTCTAAAAAAACCATTTCAGTATGAAAATATGAAGGCATCAACAGCAGATTGGACCTTTCATGTACTAACATGTGAAAACTGTAACTACAATCAAGTAGTAACTTACTACCCAGATAATTTTGGAAACTAAACATTAATAACAAGGTTTAGCTAATACCAAAAGCATGAAACTAACTTATGAAAGATTACATTTATAACGTCTTTATTACATACATACTTATTATCGGAGGCTTTGCCCTTTCTGCATCAATATCTCCGGCTGAAAATCTTTACCCTACAGTTACTTTAGTATGTATAATACCAGCTTTACTATTTATAAAAAATAAATTAAATAAAAGTTGGAGTAAATTCATCCCAAACTTTCTTTACTTGATTATGCTCGTTATCTCCATAAAAGTCTTAGACCATTTTGAGTTACCACCTATCATCAAAGCTCTTGCCATAGGACTCATAATATACATATTCTTCAATGTTTTAGAAAAAGAAAAAAAATTAGAATAAAAAGACCAATATGATTAGCATGTCTTCGGTCATTCAACCAGACATCCACTATTTGCTCCTCTTTATCTAAACCCTTATAAACATCAACAATTTAAAATGCACTTTATATTAAAATTCATATACCCGTATTTAGAGATTCGAAACGGAAAAGTATTAAACTACTCTCAGAGTATTCCTAAAGGTTTCATAAGAGATGTTGAGGATGTTATTAAACTTAAAAGTCTAGAAAATGGCAACCTATACATTTCAGGGAAACGACAAAACTCCAAGCTTATATTATCTAACTCACTCATAGAAGGTAAACAAAGACTCCTAAACGTTTGGGGAACTCATAAAAACCGCTTTAAATAATTCAAAGAAGTCCAGTCAATTGCGCGACACTCTACTCAAAGCCTGTTCAAAGTTCACTCTCACTACTTTCCGTTACAACACCTAAACCATAGGGTAGAAACTAACTCAACATGAAAAACCTCACTTGCACAAACTGTCAACACACATTTCAAATAGATACCCATTTCTACGAATCAGATGACATGGTATTTGATTGCGAAAATTGTGGAACAAAAATTAAGAAAAATACAGATACAAGAGTATGGGAGGCTGAATCAAGAGAGGCACCAACAATAAATAAACCAAAAGAAAAAGTTGAGAATAAACCGCTCCCTCAAAAAGCAACTACTTTAGAGAAGATTATACTTTTGCGTAAGCTCATAATTACTTGCGGTGTTTTGTATTCTATAACAGTTGTCATTTCAACATTAAGTCTTGTACACCGAGCTTCGTTCAAACACTTCCTATTTGCCCTTATACACACAGCTATCACATATCTAACTGTATTCTTTATCAATGTTCTTTTGGAAGCACTTTCAACGCATTTACTGAATCAAAAAGAAATCATAACTGCACTTAAAACTAAATCTTAACGTCAAAACTATGATTACTAAAACACATCCTAATTTTAAGATGAGATATAGGGTTTTCACCTTTATATCCTTTATTCTAGTAGTCGGATTCTGTTATCGACCAATTATGAATGCCCCTTATGATTCGATAGGTACTCTTATTGGCGGGCTAGTCGTATTCCTAATTTTGATTTGGGCTTATAAAAACGTTACCGCTAATTTTCTAAAGTGCCCAGACTGCTCATCCAGGTTAATACTTAACCCTCACCAACCTGATATTTATAGCACGGCAACATGTAAAGAGTGCCTGATTAAGTGGAATTTAGAAATCGTCTTTAAGAGTACAAGCACTTCAAATAATGATGATGATTTTGATTGGCACTCTGATAACGATTAAAAATTATTTAACTACTAACAATTATCCTCAAAAGGAAACCATGAAAAACATACTTATCATTTTATCTCTATTACTCGTAAGTTGTATAAATACTCCAAGTACAAGCCCAAGAATTAATCATGTAGATAGTCAACTAAGAGAAACATCTTACTCAAAATACTTTTCAAAATTAGACTCTGTTGCCAACAAACAAGTAGTAGCTCATATAATGATAACTCTAGGAAAAGAGAGACTTCCTAAAGATTACACAGGAATTAGAGGTTGGGGAAAACTAACAGATAAAAACTATAAAGAAGGCATCTTCGAAGCTGTAACAGAAGTTTATTTTTCTAATATTACCGATCAAGAGATTAGCTTCACGCTCCATTCCATAAAAACTACTGGTAAAAAAGATTTTGAAAATCAGACTATTACTATCAAGCCAAAAAGCTTTTACAAAACAAAAGCCTTCATTACGATTGCCTCCAAATATAAAACTGAGTTCCCTTATCAGTTAGATTATACCTACCAAAAACAAAAGAAAATGATTTCCGGAACTATAAAAAGACAAGCTATGGATGAACTCGATAGAGAAAAAGGTCAAAAAGAGATCGACGACTTCAAAGAATCATTAAGAAAGAAATAACCAGACTAACCGATAGATTTGTTCTAAAAGCAAGTTTCATCAATAGCCTTCACAAAGCTGCTCTAATTAACTAAAAACAATATTATAAAAAACAATAATGAATGAAGATACTGAACACCTAAACTTATTAAAAACATTTCACTATGTAGTCGGTGGCATTAGCTGCCTAATGTCTTGTATACCATTATTCCATGTTGTCATTGGCTATTTAATAGCAACTAATCAAATCCCACATGAAGGAGAAGCAAATCAAATTCCAAATCAATTTGGATGGATATTTGTAGCCTTAGGGGTTATAGCTTTTCTTCTAGGCCAAATATTCTCGATATGTATAATACTTTCAGGCCGTTATATGCAACAGCGGAAGTACTATATGTACTCTTTTATTCTAGCTTGTATCTCATGTATATTCGTTCCATTTGGAACGGCTCTTGGCGTTTGCACTATAATTGTCCTGTCGCGAGACTCTGTTAAACATATGTATGAAGAACAAAAAAAAACCTCACTGTAGAGTCTCTCCTATTGCGCTAATCTTCGACCTATTCCACAGTTCGATTTCTCTTCAGATTAACCAGATATCATTATAGATAAGGTGAAATAATGAATACCAATATTTATGAAGCCCCTGAATCAAATTTAACAATAAATGAAAAAGATGAATATGAAATAGCATCAATCAACCAAAGAGTTCTGACTCTTATTTTAGACTATGTCTTTTTCTATATATTCGCATTTACTGTAGGATTGTTAATAGGCATCTTTGGCCTCGCAAACTTTATCGACAGTATAAACAATACTGTTTTTGGACTCCTTTTAATGCTATTTTACTATGTCCCTCAGGAAGGCATGACAGGAAGAACAATCGGTAAGCGCATAATGAAAACTAAAGTTGTGGGACTTGAAGGCGAGGATATCAATTTCAAAAAATCTTTAGGTAGAACTTTGTGTCGATTAATTCCGTTTGAAGTCTTCAGTTTTCTCGGCAGTAATGGTCAACCACAAGGCTGGCATGATCGTATTCCCAAAACTAAAGTTATAACTCTAAAAAAGAAAAAATAATCTAACAACGAAACCTCTTTGTGGCCTTCCTATATAGCTCTCTAAAAATCACCTTGGCTCTAAGCTAGAAGCTCCTTATCCAGACACAAAAAAGCCGGCTAGTTGAGCCGGCTTTTTATTGATCTATATTAAGCTGATTTGTTATCTAAAATCAACTCTCTGAATCTTTCAAATAAGTAGAACGGATCATGTGGCCCCGGTGCAGCTTCAGGGTGATACTGAATACCGAACATAGGGAATTTCTTATGTTTGATTCCGGCTACTGTATTATCATTTAAATTAACGTGAGTCACTTCTAGCTCATCTGCATCTACACTATCAAAGTCGATTGCGAAGTTGTGATTCTGAGAAGTAATTTCGATCTTCTTAGTTTCAAGATCCTGTACTGGGTGATTACAACCGTGGTGACCAAACTTCATTTTGAATGTTTTTGCACCGCAAGCTAAACCTAGAATTTGGTGACCGAGGCATATACCGAACATTGGCTTCTTTCCAAGAATCTCTTTTGCTGCTTCAATTGCGTAAGTAACAGCTTGTGGATCCGCTGGACCGTTTGAAAGGAAAACACCGTCAGGGTTCATAGCAAGGACTTCTGATGCTGGAGTTGTTGCAGGAACTACGGTGATTTTCATACCTTGGCGACGAAGACCACGGAGGATATTCCACTTTATACCAAAGTCATAGGCGACTATGTGAAGATCAGTTTCTGGTAACTCTTCTGAGGTTATACCCCAAGAAGTAGTGTTTGTACCTGCTGGATCCCACTCAAAAACTTCTGAGCTCGTAACTTTAGAAGCATAGTCTTGGCCTTCTAAGCCTTCCCATGCTTTCGCTTTTTCGATAGCATCTTCTTCTGAAACTTCACCCGTAACTGATAAGAACGACTTCATCGCACCATCAGTACGAAGCTTAAGAGTCAATGCTCTTGTGTCGATACCGGCGATACCTGGGATGTCGTTATCAATGAGGAATTGTGAAAGTGAAACTTCGTTTCTGAAGTTACTTGGAAGGTTGTCTGAATGGAGAATAAACCCATTACAAAATGTTTTGCGTGACTCCATGTCAACTGCAGTCGTTCCATAACTACCGATCTCTGGGTAAGTCATATTAATAAATTGTCCAGCGTATGATGGATCTGAAAGTATTTCTTGGTATCCAGTCATACCAGTATTAAATACAGACTCGCCTACTTTGTCGACTGCTGCGCCAACAGTATAGCCACGAAATATTGTTCCATCTTCAAGAGCCAAAAAGGCTTTCTTTTCTCTTTTTTCCTTCCAGTTCCACTTGCTCATGAGCTAATCTTATAACCTTCTCGTCTAAAGTTTTAGTGGAATGTACCGGAGAATCTTTCCATTTCCACTCACTTGACATGTTTCACTTAAATATTTTTTTAGGCTCTGCTTAAGGCAGATTTATCTGTCTATTTTCAGGGTTCTCACGGTAGATTAAAACAGTGCTACCAAAGACTTTAATGAGTTGAGAGTTTGTCAACTGAGAAATCTTCTCTGAAGCTTCATGCCTATCCAAACCAGAGGCTGGCTGAAGTCTTATCTTCGCTATCTCATCTTTATTTAAAACTGTCTCGATATTTTTCAGGCAATTATCACTAAGTCCACCGTGACCAATAACAACCTTTACTTCAAGTCTGTTACCCAAGCCGCGTAAAAACTTCTTTTGTTTACCTGTTAATTCTATTTTATCTTCCATGATCCTTTCCATTTTGCTGCCGCAGTTTATAGCCTATCCATAAAAGGTCAATGGGGATTAATTCGATTCTCTTTATGTTCTGAGGTAAAATCTTACAGGAATTTTCAAAGTTAGAAAAAAGGTCTTGTTAATTGGCTCTATATCTTAAGGTTTACCAGCATCGTAGAGCACTTGTATTTCTTGATGAGACATAGCTCTTTTCATGATGCCAAGCTCATCGATCCAACCCTTAAAGTTTCGATTTGGCAACTGCGAGTTATTACCAATTAAGACTCTTAAATCGTTAACTAAAACTTCACCCTCTGCTTTTATCGCTAACTCCAGTTGATTATCCCTGTAGAGCTTAACTTCGTTGCCATCATACGTAGCAGTAATCAACAACCACTTATTCACCGGCAATGGTTTTACTCCACGTAAATAAGGACTGCCTCTCAGGCCTGAGCAAGCGAACTCAAGAGTATCTGATTCCTGAAAACGAGCTAAGCGCCATGAGCTGTCTCCCTTACTCACAATCGTCTGAAAGTGTCTATCCAAAGACTTCACCTTCACCCAAGTAAATATAGTTAAGGCTTTCTGTAAATTAAAAACCTCGTGCCTACCACAATCAACGTATGAGAACTCTGAAAAATACAAAGACTTCTTTCCTCGCCAACGGCCTTCAATCGGCAATACATTGTTAAGCTCTCCATCCAACGGTAAACCACTTGTAGCATCGGCCTTATTTAAAAGGTACTTTGAACCTTTTTCTTTAAGGCTCTGGAAGTCATAGTACGCGACCAAGTCTTTATCCTTTCGAAGTTTAAAACTGTGCTTTAACCAACGGTCGTGCTTTAATACTTCTGGATCATTTTCTCTTGGTTTTATCTCTATCTTTGGCTTTACTACCTGAGCTAAGATTGGTGCATTTTCCATAGCTCGTGCAAATTGTCCAGCTTTCACTACATCTTTATTGCCTTTAAGGTTTTTGAAGCGAACTGCACCTTCCGTGACATTTAAAACCGATTCTCCTTTCAAAGAAGTGAGCGATAAACTCGTTCCTAAAACTTCTGCTTGAGCTAAAGGTGTCTGGAGAATAAGTGGCTTTCCATCCGGTTGTGGTGCTACATCTGCATCTAATCTACCGTGATTGAGCAAGATCTTTTTACCTTTACTCGATCCGTAAACCAATAAGGTCGTTTTTTCATCAAGATTTATTTGAGTTCCATCTGAATAAAGAATACGAGCATTCCCGACATTTGTCCTCAGAACATCCCCGGGAGATAACTTTAGATCTTTAGCAATAATTCTTTCTTGGCCATCTCGAACTAAAACTATGTGGCCACTGATCTGATCTAGAACCGCAACTGGATTTAAGAACTTATAAAATTGAAACGCAATCAATAAACTTGCTGCTAGTGCTACAAAGTACGTTAGCTGACGAACCTTTTTCAATTTGCGCTCAGCTTGCAGTTCTAAGGCTTCACCCTCTAAAGCGTCTTCAAGCATCTCTTCCTGTAAGACAAACTCGAGATAGAGGTCACTAAACTCTTCTTCTTGCATACGCTCATTAAAAAGCTGAAGTTCATCTTTTGACAAACTGTTATTTAAGTAGCCATCAATCAGTTTTAGGTCTTTATTACTCATGAGCTAAACGTCCCATCTTTGCTTTTACACACTTGGCCAAAGTAAATCTTAGCCTTTGCAGTAAAGAGAAGGTTGCTGTCTCCGAACGTTTGATCTCACTAGAAATCTCATCTGCTGATTTTTTATCAAAGTACTTCATGGCCATGACTCGACGGTTTTCTGAAGACAGCTCTGACAAGCAGTCTTTTAAGGCCTTAAACCTTTCTTCTCCATCTTCTACATAATTGATCAATTTATCCTGGAGGATCGTCAATGTTTCACTACTCATAGGTTTGGCTTGCTTTGCGTGTTTTCTAACGGTTTTCAATGACTGATTTCTGGTGATACCTAGCGCCCAAGGTAAAAATGGTCGACTTTCGTCAAACTTTTCACTGGCATTTAGTATGGCAATAGAAGTCTCTTGCAGAGTATCTTCAGCTAGGTGATAGTCTCTTGTCACCGAATAAGCCAAAGCCCACAAGCGTTTCCGATGCTGAGTAAACAGCATCATCAGTCTATTATTTACATCTCTTTTCTTCACAAACAAAAACACCTTTCACACAACTCTTCCTTAAGTATGTTACCAAGAAGGAAGCTGATTCATCGGCCAAAAATAAAATTTGAGTAAATTAATTCTATGAAAGTTTATGAAGTCGCAACAAGTACGAAAGGAAAAATGAGGTGAAGTAAACAACAAACAAGGATGCCAGGCAGTCACTAAAGAAATGTTGACCTTGGAGAATTCGAACTACACTTACCGCCCCACCCCACAAAAATGGCAGTGCAAAAACTTTCCAACCAAACTGCTCTCGAACTCGACGAATAAACCAAGGAGCTAATAAGAAAAATGCCGCCCCTGCATGACCACTAGGGAAAGATCTATCTGCTGGGTCTGCCCCCCTATTCAATGCCTTTACGAAACTTTTTTCTGAGCTTTCGTTATATTGTTGAATCGCTACTGGTCACGGGCGCTTAAAGAAAGGTTTTAAGACTAGGTTATTTAAAAGACCTGGTCCCACTATCAGCACAAATATGCAGAAGACCGCTTCTTTTTTATCAAAAAATCTAGATGCTTTTTTACTTAAGACGACAAAGAAAAGGTAAACTGCAAAAACAACCCCAAGAAATTTACCAATAAGTGCAAATGTCGAGAGAACTGTACAGCTTTCAAAAGAGGTCTGGGAGTATGCGAAGTCACTAATAACTAGATCGAGGGAGCTCTGTCGAAATAGAGTAAAAAGCAGTGCAAAAACAACCGAAGAAATAAGGAACTCCTTCATTGGGAAATTGTATTTTTGCAAGTTCATAAAAAGCTCAGTTATATCGTTGGGTAGATTTTCTCACCGTGTTGTTCACAAACAATGCGAAACCATTCTGTATATATATCTGGTGACGCTGCCATAGAGTCTTTGAGCTCATCAATGGAAATAAACTTACACTCGGCTATTTCATCTTCATTGAAGTCTGGAATCTCTTGCCAAGAACCTATAAAAACGTGATCAAGCTCATGCTCTGTCAGTCCATGGTCTAAAGCTCTTTTATAAAGGAAGTGGAACTTCTCTTCTATTTCGCAATCCATGCCAAGCTCTTCGCCTAGTCTTCTATGAGCTGCTGCCTCTGTCGCTTCCCCTGGTCGAGGGTGGCTACAACAAGCATTTGTCCATAATCCACCTGAGTGATACTTGTGGTCGGCACGGCGGTGAATAAGCATTTCACCTTTTTCATTGAACAAAAATACGGAGAAAGCGCGGTGTAGCTGAGACTCTTCATGAGCCTGCATCTTTTCCATTTTACCGATTTCATTGTCATCGGTATCTACTAGTATGACGTATTCCATATAAAGTAAAAAGCCCCGTTAAACGGGGCTTTCAAAAATTACTTTCTATTCGCCAGAGAGGCTTTAACAAAGTCTCGGAATAGAGGGTGAGCATTCATCGGTGTAGACTTAAATTCCGGATGGAACTGACAAGCTACAAAGTATGGATGATCGGCTCTCTCAACTATTTCAACAAGCATACCGTCTGGAGAAGTACCAGCGATAATCAAACCTGCCGCTTCTAGTTTGTCTTTAAATGCATTATTAAACTCGTAACGGTGTCTGTGACGCTCTGAGATCTTCGCATCACCATAAGCTTCAAGTGACTTAGTCCCTTTAGCCATAACACAAGGGTAAGCACCAAGTCTCATAGTACCACCCATCTGAGTGATGCCACGCTGTTCAAGCATAAGGCTTATAACAGGAGCTTTAGTATTTTCTGCAAGTTCAGTACTGTTTGCATCTTCAAGACCTGCAACATTTCTTGCTGTTTCGATAACAGCTAACTGCATACCTAGACAGATACCAAAGTATGGAACGTTGTTTTCACGAGCATACTGAATAGCTTTGATTTTACCTTCCGTACCACGGTCACCGAAACCACCTGGAACAAGTATACCGTCAATACCAGCGAACACTTCAGAAAGATCTTCGCCTTCGATTGACTCAGCTTCGATATGCTGAAGTTTCACTTTCGCTGAGTTAGCGATACCGCCGTGAATTAGTGCTTCATTGATACTCTTATAAGCATCACTTAGGCTAACATACTTACCAACAACAGCGATGTTAACAATGCCGTTTTCAGGGTTGATATATGTATCTACCATACTGCGCCACTTCTCAAGCTTGACGTCCTTTGCAGGAAGGTCTAAAGCCTTAAGAATTTTAGTATCGAAACTTTGATCATACAGATCTAGCGGCACTTCATAAATAGTATTTTCGACATCCACTTCTTGGATAACGTTGCCTTTATCAACATTACAGAAAAGAGCAAGTTTATCTATATGGTCATCTTCAAGTGGTTTTTCAGAACGACAAACTAGGAAGTCCGCCATGATACCGATTTCACGAAGAATACCAACAGACTGCTGCGATGGCTTAGTTTTAAGCTCTTTTGCTGCTGCGATATAAGGAACCAAAGTAAGGTGAATAAACTGAGCATTTGAAGAACCAACGTGGTGTCTGTACTGACGAATTGCTTCAAGGAATGGTAGTGACTCTATGTCACCAACTGTTCCGCCAATTTCAGTAATGACGATATCCACATCTTCTTCATCCATAGAAGCGATGGCTCTACGGATCTCATTTGTGATGTGTGGGATAACCTGAACAGTTCTACCTAGGTACTCACCTTTGCGTTCTCTTTGAAGAACAGTCTGGTAGATTTTGCCTGCAGTATAGTTACCATTTTTCGTACAGAAAGTATCTGTAAATCTTTCATAGTGGCCAAGGTCCAGGTCAGTTTCTGCGCCATCTTCAGTCACATAAACTTCACCGTGTTGGTAAGGCGACATAGTGCCCGGATCAACGTTTAAGTACGGATCTAGCTTCTGAATCGCGACCCTATAACCACGTCTTTGAAGTAACATGGCTACGGAAGCGGCAGTTATACCTTTCCCCAAAGAGGAAACCACACCACCGGTTATAAATAAATGTTTTGTACTAGACATAGTGTCCTCATCAAAAGAAAAAGTTAAAAGTCATATAATGGTGACACAATGAACGAAAAACTAAAAATGTCCAATGTCATGACTGGTTAATAGCGCGAAAAATTCACCTGTGGGCAGAGATACAAAATGGCCCAAGTTTATATAGCCGAAGTATATTTTTCAATGTGCTCTTTTATCAAGTCACAGCAAAGGCTCTTGCACGTCTTTTGAGTTAATTTTAATTCACTACAAAATATTTCTAACTATTCCTCGCTCAACAACTTTTCTAGCTATCGCCAAAAAGCTCTTATAATCAATTGTTTATTGAGATTTTATTGTGTATTATTATGAAGGAATTTTGAGAAGCAATATAAACTTATGTCAATAGGATCGACCTTAGTTGTCAAAGGTTAACAATGAAACTGAACAACCCCTGTTTACAATGCAATGAAATAATCACCGCCACTCTAGATGGAATGAGGCATATCGGCGCATGTCCGCATTGTGGTGAAGACCCAGGCCAAATGGACTGCAATATAAAAGTCGGTGACTCGATTGGCTCTGGTTATACACTTCAGGAAAAAATCGCCGAAGACACTTTTGGAACTCGCTTTCTCGCTACCGATGAAAATGACACCATGGTTCAAGTCAAAGTTCTAGCAAACCAAATCCACCCAGATGAAGGCGCCAAAGCCCGTTTTGTTAGAGAAATAGAACTTCTCAGCAACATACGACATGAAGGAATCATCGCCGTTTTAGAATCCGGCCAAGATGAAAATGCCTTTTATCTCATTACAGAATTTCACGATGGAATCGACTTAAAAAACTATATTAAGAACGAAGGTCAACTCAACGAAAAAGATGCGACCAACTTAATCATGCCAGTTGTTGAAGCCCTCAAAGCTGTTTGGGAGTCAAATGCCGTCGTACATAGAGATATAAAACCTGAAAAGATATTTTTAACCGATGACAACCAAGTTAAAATAATTGATATAGGCCTAGCAAAGTCTTTAGAAAGTGACAGCATGGACCTGACTGGAGCCGGTTTTACTGTTGGAACACCCGACTACTTAAGTCCTGAACAAGCAGAAGGAAAAGACCTCGACTTCAAATCCGACATGTACTCTCTAGGTTTAGTGTTTTACGAACTAGTCACTGGCCAACAGGCTTTTTCAGGACCGGTTGTTGAAGTTCTAAGCAAGCAAATAAACGAAATGCCAACAAGAGCTTTTGAAGTAAACGGAAAGGTTAGTGAACGCTGTTCTAAGACTATCGAGAAGATGATCGCCAAGTCCCCTGATGATCGTTTTGAAAGTTGGGAACATTGTTTAGAGTCTCTGTCAATCATTTTAGATACAACCATTCTGCAAACCGACCTGCAAACTTTTGACCTCAATGAATTAATGGATGACGACGATGATCTTGAACCTTCTATGGAAAAGCTCAATCAAGAAGATGATGGTGCCTTTTCGTCTGCAAAGAAAAATGCTTCGGGAATCATCCTTGAAGAGGAAGAAGCAGATAACGATTTAAGTGCTGATGACGACACTGCCGAAACTCTCAATATTGAACCTGGGTCCATTATCGGGAACGGTTACGAAATAGACCGCAAAGTTGGCGATGGCAGCATGGGCCAGATATTCCTTGCATTTTCAGAAGAAAAAGATGCCCTTGTTCAAGTAAAAGTACTACCTGCTCACTTATCTCGAGACCAAGAAAAACTAGAACGCTTTCTTCAAGAAATTAAGATTTCATCATCGTTAAAGCACGAAAATTTACTCTCTGCTATAGAAGCTGGCGAAGACCGTGGCAATCACTACTTAGTGACAGAGTACGAAGAAGGCATAAGTCTTCACGATCACATCGGTCGCTATGCCCCTCTTCCTGAAAAAGACTCCATACACTTTCTTATGCAAATAGCTGAAGTTTTGCGCTACGCATGGAATGAGAAAAAGCTGCTTCATCGTGAAGTAAAGCCAAAGAACATCCTCGTTTTGAAGGGTAACCAAAATGCAAAGCTAACAGACTTTGGTATCGCCAAGGTTATGAAAGAAGACACCCCTGACTTAACTGGCATGGGTTTCACCATTGGTACTCCAGAATATATGAGTCCTGAACAAGTATGTGGTGACGAGGATCTTGATCCTAGGTCTGACATGTATGCCCTTGGACTTGTACTGTACGAAGCTCTCACAAAACGAAAAGCTTTCGAGTCTAGTAATGTTATGACGCTGATGAACATGCAAATGAAAGAAGCTCACAAAAACATCACTGACCTCAATCCAAAAGTATCTTCTAGCTGTAAAAAACTAGTCGATAAACTTTTAGAAAAGAATCGAGATAACCGTTTTAGTAATTGGGACGAACTTATCAAAGCTATGCAATCAGTAAAAGACGGCCATGACTTTGAGACGAAACAACTAACTCCGAAAGATAAACCTATTACTAAAATTGACATTGAAAATAAGTCGACAGAAACCACTTCAATTGAAGCTGAAGAGAAAAAAAAACCACTCCTTTTTATCGGCGCGGGCTTAATTCTAGCAGTTATCATTCTGCTGGTAATTCTTTTTAAGTAAAAGTTACTTCTTCTTTTTAAAGATCTCTAAAATAGAGTCACCATTCTTAGGCGGCTTATGAGCAGTGTATGTACTGCTATATTTTAGAAGCTGAGAGCTAAAGCCAGACATCAATGATTGATACTCTGGTTTGTCTGCAAGGTTGGTTATTTCATCTGGATCTGTCTTGTGATCGTAAAGCTCTTTCCCTGCCATACCACCGTTCCACTCAGTATAACGCCAACGCTTAGTTCTTATTGAGTAACCTTGTTCTTTAGGACTGTAGTGAACCTGACTTATAGCTGGTCTATTCCACTCGAGTTTAGGATTCTTAAGAAGAGGTCTCAGAGAAACACCATCTAAACCTTGAGGGACTTTATGTCCTGCCATATCAACAAGAGAAGGGTAAATATCGATAAACTCAACTGGGCTAAAAACTTCGCCACCTTTGACAATCCCAGGTCCAGAAATCAGCATCGGTGCTCGCACTGAACGCTCAAAGTTTTTACGTTTGTACCAAAGTCCTTTTTCACCTAAGAAGTAACCATGATCTGACCAAAATATAATGATGGTCTTTTCCATCAGGTTATTCTTCTCCAAAGAATCGAGTAGACGACCTACTTGAGCATCTATAAATGAAACACATGCATAATAGGCTTGCTTACATTTTCTTGCTTCTTCATAAGTTATGTCTTTCATATAATAAGGCCAAAACTTCCCATCGCGCTTTAGAGCAATCTTTGGAACATCTGCCAAATCTGCTTTAGCCTCTTTCAAACCTTGCATTTTTATCTCTTCTAATGGATACATGTCAAAATATTTTTTCGGTGCGACATATGGACAATGAGGATTAAAAAAGCCTGTTGCTATGAAGAATGGCTCATCCTTGTGTTGCTCGATTAATTCAATAGCTTTTGATGCAACTTTACCGTCTGTATGATCGTCATCAGCACTTTCAGGATCCCACCATGCCATGGAAATACCCAAACCTTTGCCTTTTCTAGAAGCTGGGTATACGGTGATTTTTTCTTCTTGTGAGCGGTCGATTCCATATGGATTGAACGTTTCAGTCCAAGTTTGAGGATCGTCATGCCCATCTGTACCTATTTCACTTGGATTACCATAGTGATATATCTTTCCAACTCGGCCGGAGTAGTACCCCTTTTGCTTAAAGTACTGTCCCAGAGTCACTACATCTGGCTGCAATTTACGGAGGTCATCCTTCAACCAAACAAAGCCTGATGTGTTTGGTCTCAAACCAGTCATAACACTTGCACGACTTGGCCCACATAAAGCCTGCTGACAATAAGCTCGATCAAAACGAACTCCCATCTTTGCAAGGCGGTCTATATTTGGCGTCTTAACCTGTTCGACGCCATAACAACCTAGATCTGTATTTAAGTCATCTGCTGAGATAAACAACACATTGTACTTTTCTGCGGCGACAAAACTCCCCTGCAACAACACAAAAAAGACTAACACAAACTTCACAAACATACATACTCCACTGATTTACTAATTTTTGAATAAAGAACTACGCTGAACCAAATGAATCTGTGACAATTACTTACTTGAATTTAGTACTTCAGTTACTAAGTCCGACAAGTCACTACTACTGTATGGTTTAATTAAAAAATCTTATTAATGTTCCAAGTTCTGTGATGATGGAGCAACCTTTCTAATTCCCATCATCACCTTATTCTGTATTTTCATCTTTTCATTCCAGAATAGTTTCCACTGCTTTTCATCAGTAAATTTCTTTAACAATATGCGAGCCAT
>JAJPOQ010000069.1 GCA_021232515.1 Lentisphaeraceae bacterium | reverse complement strand
TAGACTACACCAAAGAGACGTTGTAATTTCGTGTTGCATTTAGGTCCTCATATTTTTATTGTCCAAGATAAAATATGGCCTAAATGCACTTCTTCATTATTATCCGTTTATCACAGAACTTGAGACATTACCAATATTTTTATTTTAAATTTTAGAGATCTACAACAAAATATTCTACAAAAAACCAAAAAAAAATGCCACCCTAAGGTGGCATTTCGAAAATCATATTTGGATAAAGCTTATTCGTTAGCGATAAACTTCATTCGGTCTGGCTGACGAAGCTTCTTGATTGCCGCTAATTCAATCTGACGAATTCTCTCACGACTAATGCTGAAAACTTTACCGACATCTTCTAAAGTATGAAAGTTACCGTCATTTAAACCAAAACGCATTTCAAGAATTTTCTTTTCGCGTTCATTCAAAGTTTCTAAAACTTCTTTGAGAGAGTCAACAAGAAGTGATTGAGCTGCAAATTCATCTGGTAAGTCATTATCTTGATCTGGGATAAAGTTAGACATCTCTGTATTATCAGAATCGTTTACAGAAGTCTGCATTGATACAGGTTGCTGAGTCATCTTGATAAGAGCTCTAACTTTAGAAACAGACAAACCTACTTTCTCTGCGATATCTTCTACTGGAGGCTTACTGCCTGACAATTGAAGAAGCTCTTGTTCTGCTTTCTGAATCTGGTTGATTTGGTTAACCATATTTGCCGGAAGGCGAACTGTACGGATAAGGTCCATTTTCGCACGTGTAATAGCTTGGCGAATCCACCATGTGGCATATGTACTGAAACTATAACCTAGGCTATACTCAAACTTTTCGACTGCTGAGATAAGACCAATGTTACCTTCTTGAATCAAGTCTAAGAAGTGAGTGCTGTTCTTACTATATTTTTTAGCAATACTAACAACAAGTCTAAGGTTACCCTCGACTATGCACTTACAGGCTCTCTCCATCTCCTTAAAAGCATCTAGCGCTTTTGCTTTACTGACAGCAAAGTCTTCTTCGCTTAATAAACAGAGATCTTTAATTTCGTCTGGTGAATCGATTCCTCGTACACGCTCCAAAGTATTGGTATAGAATGTAGAGGTAAATTTAAAGGGTTTCACTTGCTCTGCTAAAGTATCATATATAAGCTCACGAGTGGCATGACTTTCGTCGTAGCCTTCTTTAAGCATGATATTTATCTTTTCTAGAGCGTCACTTAAAAGAGCTTTGATAGAATCAATGTTGTGAACACTACCTTTCTCTAAACTGAAGTGACCGTGTTTACGACCAGCATGATCAACATGCTTTTTCTCGTCAAGGGCTTCAAGTAATACAGCTGGCATAGTTACTAAGGCCTGCTGAAGAGCTAGCCTAGACTCGTTGTAAGTCTTGGCATAGTAAAATTCTTCCTCATGAGTGAGTCTTGGAATCGAGCCTATCTGACGCATGTATGCGCCGACTAGGTCTTCGTTCTGCCCGTCTGTATAAGTTTTAGCTTTACTCAATATTCCTAACCGTCTTTACTTTACCCGTCAGCTTAAAACTATATAGGCATTGTATAAAAGCAATCGTAATAAATTGCCATCTTGCTAAAAAAACATTTTTTCGCCACTTTTACTGTCAAAATCGTTGTAACTTTGAAGTTTTTTAGATAATTCATTACCTGCTATAAAACCATCGGCATATCCCTGAAGCAGTGAATTCTTGTTCCGAGTTAGCAAATCCACTTTAAAATTTTGGGGTGGAGTCACCACAATCAACTCAACATCGTCAGACTCAAACAACTCAACAAAGACTTTACAATTGTTGTAAATTGTATGTTCATGCAATAGCAAACCTTTAACGTTTTCTGATGAACCAAAAACTTTATTCAGCAAAGCTTTCATTAAAGTTTTTGGTGGCTCCCGAAAACCCTCAGGTCGAGTTAAAATGACAACTATTTTATTCGCACCAAGATCAATTGCTTTTTGAACTGGTATGGGATCGAGAAGGCCGCCGTCTATATACTCCTTGCCATTGAAGGTGATCGTTGTCCTTGAAAGGAAAGGTATGTTACAGCTAGCGATCAATGCCTGCATCGCATTTTCTTCATTGAGCTCAACGTACTCGGCAGTGCACTCTTCAACATTTGTTAAGCCCGCATAGACCTTCATCGATGAAGCTGCTAAGGCTTTTATGTCCAGAGGTACGTGAATTGTCGAAATGTCTCGTATAGCGTAACCAAGGTCGAGTATGCTTTTATTGCTATCAAAAGCTCGAGCATAATCCAAAAAACGGTTATCGGTAAGGTAGTTTATGAAAATGTTCTGCATGCGGCCTCGTTGATTAGCCGCAAAGGATGCTGCACAAGCAGCTCCACCTGAAACTCCAACGACATAATCAAACTGCTCCACATAGTTTTCATGGAGACTATCCAAAAGACCAGCAGTAAAAATACAGCGCATAGCACCACCCTCTAAAACTAAAGCCCAGGTGTCCGTTTTAGGCGAAAGTACGGCATCGATGATCCTATCGACGAACTTTGCGGCACTTTTTGCAGCTGTTTTATGTACTTGTTTCATTTAATCACCTTGAACTGAACGACTCTCTTCTTAAAATATAGACCAAAATTAACGGTAATTGCCAGTCATATCATGAATACTCACACTTTAAACGTCCTTGAGTACGATCTTTTTTTAGATATAATCAAGGAATACGCAAAATCAGAGCCGGGTCGCGAAAGAATTACACGACTAAGGCCACAAAGTAGTTTTAAGAAAGCATTTTCAATGCAATCTCTCTATGAAGCCATGGTTAAAGTTAGAGAGTCTCATGACGAATTACCTGAAGCTGACTTCTATACTCCAAAGCCGGTTCTAACTAAAATGGCACCTGAAGGCGCTATACTTGAAGAGCTTGAAATACATGTCCTTGCTCGCCTCATGAAGGTATCTACTGTAGTTAGAAGGTTTATTGGTCGCGATTCTTTTAATGAATATAAATCTTTTGAAAAACTCTGCTTTGGATTAGGAAACTTTGATGAAACTTTAAAACTCATCGAAAAAATATTTGACGATAAAGGTTATGTGAGGGACGACGCCAGTCCAACTTTACAAGAACTACGCCCACAAGTCAGTATTTTAGAAAAGAAGATCACTCAAAAACTACAAAAAATCCTTAAATCTGATGACGATATATTCCAAGAAAAAGTAGTCACAAAAAGAAATAACCGCTTTGTCATCCCGATTCGCCGCGAATCTAAAAATCGCATTCGAGGTATAATTCACGACGAATCTACTTCTGGAAGAACTCTTTTTATCGAACCTGAAAGTGTCGTTAGTAACGGCAATGAGCTCGTCTCAACGATAAAAGACATAGATAACGAAGTCAGAAAGATCCTCTATACTGTCACGCAAGAGTTAAGGTTAATCACTAAAGACATAGAAGCATGTTTCCGTGCTCTTACTGTTTACGACATGGCCTATGCTGTAAGTGCTTGGGCAATGGACTTCTCCTGTACTTTTGCTAAGAAGGCAGATAACTACAACTTGATCAAAGCGAGACACCCAGTTCTTCAAGAGAAATTCCGCAGAGATGATCAAGAAGATGCACTAGCGCCGTTAAACCTAGGTCTAAAAAATGCCAAAGTCTTAGCGATAACGGGTTCAAATACCGGCGGAAAAACAGTTACTCTCAAAACAATTGGTTTATTTAGCCTTATTTATCAAACAGGCTTACCGATTCCTGCTGACAAAGGCTCTGCTCTGCCATTTTTTGAACAAATCTTTGCTGACATAGGCGATGAGCAGTCTCTCGAACAGAGCTTAAGTACATTCAGTGGTCATTTAAAAAATATTGTTGAAATACTTAATTCGACACATGAGAAAAAATCTCTCGTACTACTCGATGAGCTTGGTTCAGGCACTGACCCTATGGAAGGAGGCTCTCTAGGCTGTGCAATTATTAGTAGTCTTGCAGAAAGAAACTGTATGACTTTCTTAACTACTCACCTCGGAATGATCAAAGTTTTTGTTCATGAAAATAAATCTATGGTCAACGCATCTGTCCGCTTTAATCGCGAGACCTTAGAGCCTGAGTACACTTTAGACGTTGGCTTACCGGGAGCAAGTCACGCCCTTGCCATCGCACAACGGCTCAATATACCCAAAGAAGTCATTTCAAAAGCAAACTCATTTATCAGTGATGATGAGCTCAAATTAGAAAATGTTCTTGAACGCCTAGACTCCAAGCAACGCTCTTTAGCACGTGACGCTGATCTCGCAAAATCTGCTAGAGAAGAAGCTGTCACGAAAAGGGATATTCTCAGAGAAGAACTTAAAGACTTAAAAGAAAAGCGTCGACAAATGTTAAATGACGCGCAAAAAGAAGCCAGCGCCATAGTTGAAAACTCTCGAAAAGAGATGGAAAAACTTCTGAAGAATCTTAAAAAGAATGAAGCTCTACCTGAAAACACTAGTAAAATACGCCAACAAGTTGAGCAAAAAAGAGACAACTTACGAAAAGCTTCGCAAAAAACTGAAGCTAAACCAACTAAGCCTGTGAACAAAGAAGAGTTAAAAGTTGGTATGAGAGTTTGGATTCCAAAAGTAAAAGATTACGGAATCATTCAAACGATTTCAGACGATAAGAAAAAAGTCGAAGTCGATGTGCATGGCTTGCCAATTCAAATAAAAGCATCTGCTTTAGGCCAAGCTGAGCAAGTCACTCCTGAAACGAAAAAAGCTCAAGCTGTTGCTAGACTGAACTATAAAAAGTCAAATGTCAAAATGGAACTCAACCTCATTGGCCAAAGAGCTGAGCCGGCTATAAAAGAGCTGGAAAGCTATCTAGATAAAGCTTTGGCCGCAGACTTACATCAAGTTCGAATAGTTCATGGAAGAGGCACAGGATCACTTAGACAGGCTGTACACGAGTTTTTGAGAGGCACCAGTTACGTTGCAAAGTTCTCTTGCCCTCAACCAGGAGAAAACTCCCCTGGAGATACCGTAACTGACGTGTTCTTTTAATTAGTCGAGAAAAGATACTTCGTTCTTTTTCATTTCAGCAATCTTTTGGCCGTTGTAGTTAACAACGTAACCAACTGTACCACCTAGGCCATTTTGACTGCAGCGAAGTTTCCAAAATCTGTAGAAACCATCAAGTAAAGTTTGCTTGTACTCATCGTTTGAGTTACCTACTAAGTCTGTTACATCGAGCATAAGAGTTGGGAGAGAGTTAACAAATTTAGCATCTGCTTTAGTGTAAATTTTCTTTTTCTCACGTTTTTCTTGAGCCTTGAGGTAATTCTCCATTTCAAGTAGTGCGTGCTTAAGAGTTGGGTTCGTTCCGCCTTCTTCAAACTCATCCATTACAACTTCACGGACAAACTCATTGCCTTCAGACTTAAATTCTTTTTCTCTTTGTTCTGCTGCAAGCTTAGCTAACTCTGCCTGTTCTTGCTCTTTACTAGCAAGTTCTGCCATAAGTCTTTTCTTTTCTTCTTTTGCTTGTCTTTCTTGTTCTATACGAGCTAAAGCAAGTTTATTGATTCCAACGCCAATATAAATACCCTCTTCGTCTGCAAATTTTGGCATGAGGTCAATTATATTTTGAAGAGACTTAGCATACTCAACTGGAACTGCAGATTTTGCAAAAACCGAACCTTTTGAACGGCATAGGCGACAGTCTTTTTTAGACTCTCCGCTACCTTCACAAGTACTACAGATCTTTTCCCCTTTACAGGTTGGACAGTTCTTATTTACAACTTCTCCACCAAGACCTCTGTAAACAATTGCGCCTTTACCTTTACAGTTCTTACACTTACCATTGTAACACTTTCTACAAGGAGTCCCTTCGTGGCCTTTTCCTTGACACTTGGTACACTCTGCCTGGAAAGGCTCTTCTTCTAGAAAACTTAAGTACTTAGCTTCTGGAAAAGTTCTATTAACTTTATCAAAATAAGACTTTAAAGACTTACTGCCTGAGTTGATCATTGCTAAAGAAATAGTCTTAACCAACATACCATTAACGTTGTCATTATGATCTTCTACAGAGTATTTCAAAAGCTCTTTGATACCGTCATTATTACCATCTTGAACTTTTTTTGCTGCGTGGTAAGCCAAGTAGTAGATACTATCTTTAGAAATATCTTGAGGAGTTTTAGGTGTTTCTGCTGGAGCATCTAATTCAGCAAGTGTTTCTGCAACTGTCGGAACTTCTTTAACTGGCTCTGGTTGCTCTGTTACTGGGCTTGTCGGAACTTCTTGTACTGGTTCTGGCTGCTCAACTCTCGCCACAGTTGGAGCACTTGAGGCAATCATAGCTCTTGGAGAGTTACCACCTAACTCGGCTAATTGACCCGCTGAATTTAGGACAAGAAAAGCTAGAGACTTTGAAACTGTTTCATCGATATCTTGGATTGAATCTATTTTAGAGAAATCAAATCCTGTTATTTCTTTCTTATAACCATCATAAGAGTTGGAATCTGACTTCTTTAAAATGAGTCCCACGACTGTGACCATTTTGTTTTTTACTGGGCCATTTTTCAATCTAAATGACTTTTCTCTAAGAAACTCTAAAGACTGTTTATCACTTGAATCTTTAATCAATGTTGATGCGGAAGAGATGACCTGCCCTAAACTCTCATCGGCAAATGAGCTGCTAGATACAAAAAATACTAAAACCAAACTAAATAGTAACTTCATTGAAAATCCTAAATACTTTACATGATGTTATACAATACACTTCAAACGCCCTAAACTTACACATCAACACACGAACTTTATATCAAAGCTCACATATGGTATACGTCAGAAACTGATTTTTTTTACAATTTCTTTCTATAAATCCAATACTTTTTCAACTTCATCAATAGATTTACACTCAAGTGCTCGCGTCGCTATCTCTTGACACTCGACTAAATCTAAGCTTTGAACCTTCTTTTTAAGTTGATTCACAAGTGGCCAATTCACACTGATATTTCGAATCCCCAAGCCAACTACAAGTGAAATCAATTTCAAGTCGCTGCCCATCTGTCCACAAATAATGGCTCGCTTATCATTTTTGTGGCATTCATCTGCGACTTTCTTAATCATAGTCAAAACCGAAGGGTGAATAGACTTATAGTAGTCCGCTACAAGTTTGTTATTTCTATCTGCTGCTAAGCTATACTGAACTAAGTCATTTGTTCCAATATTAAAAACATCAAAAAACTCTACGTAGTCTTCAAAGCGAGTCACAATTGAAGGAACTTCGACCATTATACCTTTTAAGGGTTCTTCAACCTTAACACCTTCATCATTCAACTCCTTAACAGTTTGCTTCACAAACTGATCTATCTGTTCAAGTTCACGCCAACCACTAACCATCGGATAAAGTAAACAGACATTTTTTCGACTTACTTTTAAAATAGCTCTAAGTTGCAGCCTAAAAAGTTCTTTAAACTCCAACAGCAAACGCATAGAGCGCAGTCCCATACATGGATTTTCTTCACTTCTGGAAACTGGCTCAAAACCACTAACTTTGTCGCCGCCCAAGTCAAGCATCCTGACTACAACTAAATCGTCCTTAAATGCTTCCACTAATGGTCGGTAGGTCGAAATCAAAGCTTCTTCATCTGGTAATTCTTTTTGACCTAAGAAATGCATCTCGGTCCTAAACAAGCCAACAAAGTCCGGTGCGCTACTAGTCGCATGAGTTATTTCAATTTGTGGATTATTTATCGTCACACCAACTTTAAAGTCTTCACCGCTTTTAAGAGTTATAGGCTCAGTAATAACTTCTGCCTTTCTCTTGGCGTAGTCATCCAAAACACCAGACACAGTCTTTGGTGTCGGATCAATAACCAACTCGCCCTTCATTGTATTTAGTAAAACCTTATGTCCCTGTAGATTCTCCAAAACAACATTATCAATACTTGACAGTGAAGACACATTTAATGAAGAAAGTAAGATCTGTGCATGAGAAGACGCTGTATTTTCTAAGGAAATAATTCCCGCGACACCAGCATTACAAAGGGCTATGACTTCTGAAGGAAGAACGTGCTTACAAATAGCAATCTTACCTTTAGCCCCAGCGAAGCGATCCTCGGTAGTTTTCCCTGAAGCTTTGTGAATTGCACTAAACAAGCGCTGTTTTAAATCGTGGAAGTCAGCAACTCTTTCTTTCAGGTAATTATTGTCTTGTTGTTCAAGCTGCGAGGTATATTTTTCAAATATATTCGAAATGGTGGAAAGTAAATTTTCGCCCCTTGCCAAGTGTTTTTCAACTTCTTGCAGTAAAGATGGATCTTGTAGAATCACCACCTGAAAATCAATTATCCCTTTATGAGTTTCATCTAAATCCGGATAATTCTTTAAAACTGACAAATCTTTTTCAATATTTAACAAAGCTCGGCTAAAGACAATCTTAGCTTCATCTCCAGCTAACTTTGCGCTACTTACAAGCTCCATCGTCTGATGAACAGGAAGTTCCCATATATAGGCCGCTACAGGTTCTCCAGTTTGTAGATGAGCGTGATACGCTTGTCCCAGCACCAGCTCAGAATGAGTATTATCATGAGTTTTTTCTAAATCTATATGATGGCTTTGTTCAATATATTCTGAAAAGTGAGTTAAAGACTCATCAATAAGCCTGAGTTCGTCATGCTCATTACTTTCTGGATCTAAAGATATATTGAATTTTTCTTGGATCTTAGTGATTGTATTCATCACTCGATATATTGAAAATATCGCTAAAGATAAGGCTACCGAAAGCGATACTAAAAGTATAATTAAATTGTCAACTTTCTTGTACGAAAGTATACAAGGAATGAGAGCTGAAACTAAGAAGCCTGCTAGCATTTTCCAACGGATGCTAATATTTAGTTTTGAAAAGCTCATTTTATCCTCTTACAACTCCCGTGAAAAATATGGAAACATCCTACTAATTCTCTTTAAGGAAATCCATAGCTCAAGCTACCTTTTGCGGCCAAATCCTCCACCGCCTGGTGTTAGAACTTTCAAACAATCCCCCAAACTGCATTTTTCTTGACAGACTGAACTCAAGGTTTGCCAATTTACTTCTCCATTTCGCAGAAGTAAATTCTTTCCACTTGAGCCAGATCCTGCTCCATCGAGAGCATAAGGAGATGTTACTCTTCTTTGAGTAATTAAAGATAAATCAACATCCGCAAGGAATTCGTAAACTCTATACAAACCATTTCCTCCATCGTGAAGTCCTTCACCTCCAGAGTTCCGCCTTATACCAAACTCTTTAATTAGAACCGGATAGTTTTTCTCGATAACTTCTATATCTGTCAATCGCGTATTTGTCATATGTGAATGAACTGCTGAAGCTCCTGGAAAGTTTTGCGTCGCACCACAGCCTCCGCCTAGTGTTTCATAGAATCCAAAGCTTTGATCTCCAAAAATGACATTATTCATAGTGCCCTGTCCCCCGGCGACAACACCGAACCCTTTAAATAATAAATCGCAAACTTTCTGAGACAGTTCCACATTGCCAGCAGATACCGCGGCTCGTTCACTACTTGCTCCGACTCCAACTGGATTCAACAAACACTCAGGAAGTACTAGGTCAACACACTGCAACACCCCTTCATTTAAAGGTATATCTTCATCGATGATACACCGAAGCACATAAAGTATCGCACTCTTAACTATCGCCTTATTTGCATTCATCGTATTTGGATGAACTTCGGCAGTCCCAGTAAAATCAATTAACAAGCGTTCTTTCGAAAAGCTAAGTTTCACCATTAACTTTGAACCATCGTCTAGAGCATCTTCTACAACAGTATTTAAATCCTTAAATAATAGAAGCTTTTCCAAAGTCTTGTCTGCTGCAGTCTGTTTCATAAAGCCCATGTAAGTTAAAACAAGATCTTGCCCATATGACTCCAGAACCTTAACAAGCTCCATATTTCCAAAGTTCACGGCTGCTTGTGCAGCTTTTAAATCTGCCACATTTTCATTTGGCGATCTAGAAGGCCACTTAGCATCTGTCAAAGCTCTTCGTAGTTCTTGCTCTTTAAAGCCAGCTTTATCCGCAAGAATAAAGTTTCGAAATATAACGCCCTCTTCTTCTAAGCATTTTGCAAAAGGACAAAAAGAACCAGGCTTTATACCGCCTATTTCTGAATGGTGAGCTCGTATGGCGGTAAAAAACAAAACATCCTTTCCATCTACATCAAAGACCGGAGAGATAACGGTTAAATCAGGTAAGTGCGAACCTCCTGTACCGGGGTCATTTGTAAGATATACATCTCCAGACTTGAGTTCCTTATCGCTATCGATCAAAGCTCGAACGCAGTCTGAAAGTGCACCTAAATGAACAGGTATATGTGGAGCATTTACGATTAAATCGCCTGACTTATCTAGAACCGCACAACTAAAATCCAATCGTTCTTTGATATTTACTGACAGAGAAATCCTTCTTAAAACTTCACCCATTTGATAGGCAATAGATGTAAAAATATTATTAAACAGCTCTAAGCGAATTGGATCTTTAGTTATTATCTCTGAAGCTGACTTTTCGACTAAAGTATGTTGCTTAGAAAGTATCAGATTATTAAGTTTATCAACTCTTGCCATCCACCCCTTTTCAACAACTATACTAGACAGGCCTTCAGTTAATAAAATTGGACCTTCTAATTCGTCACCAATTTCCAAATCTGCTCGAGCTCGCACTTTGACATCATACGTTTCACCATTCAGATGGAGCGATTGTCTTCTATCTTGGGAATTGGCCGCACGTCTGGGCTTTATTACTTCTTCTGAAGTTGAGCTCCCCTTAGCCAAACCTTTTACTCGAACTGCATGAAGCTCGATCTCTCTAGATTCATGATTGTAACCAAAGAACTGCAAATGTTTTTTCTCAAAGTTTTCTTTAGCATTTTCAGCCTCGACCGTCAGACACTCATTTTCACCTGTGTATCTCAAGTCATAATAGATCTCATAAGTAACAGAGTCTTCTCGAATATCCTCCGCCAACATCTTAGCCTTAACTATCTCTTTTAACTTTTCTATCTCTTCAGATGCAACACTCAGCCCCTCTTTATCAAGAAGTTTTAGTATCGACTTCTCTTCAAAAAAGTGGATATTGGTAATCCCGATTCCGTAAGCACTCAAAATACCACTAAAAGGGTGAATCAGAATATTGGGGATATTTAAAATATCTGCGATAGAGCAAGCATGTTGAGGCCCCGCGCCACCAAAAGCAACCATCGCATGATCTGCAGGTTCATAACCTTTTGATGCCGATATTTCTTTAATAGCTTCTGCCATTTTAAAATCGGCAATCTTGGTAAAGCCATCTGAAATTTCATGTAAGGATAAAGAAATATCCTCTTTAAGCTTTAACTCTTTTTGGATTCCCTTTAGCTTTTCTTCTACGGCAAACTTATCCATCTGAAATGGAAAAGCTTCTGCATCTATCTTTCCTGAGAAAAGATTTATATCTGTAACTGTTAATGGTCCACCATTTCCATAACACGCTGGTCCTGGATTTGCTCCAGCACTTTCGGGTCCGACCAAAAACCGTTGACCGTCATAACGACAAATCGAACCACCGCCAGCAGCAACTGTCTCTATGGCATACATGGGCGTAACAACTCGCACGCCTGCTTTTTCGGTTTCATACTGATACTCAAATTCGCCGCCATATCTTTTAACATCTGTAGAAGTTCCACCCATATCAAAACCGATCGATTTTTCAAAGCCGGCACTTCTCGCTGCATGAACAAAACCATTCACTCCTCCAGCAGGGCCACTTAAAAGTGAGTCTTTCCCAGAAAAATTCTCTGCAGAAACCAAAGCTCCCGAAGAAGTTATCAAACGCAATTTTGCTTCTGGGAGTGACGCTTTTATTGAGGATACATAGGATCTGATAATTGGCGAAAGGTAGGCATCTACAATGCAGGTATCGCCACGATCTAAATATTTTATAGTTGGACTTACTGTAGAAGATACCGATACATTCATAAGTCCATTTGAAAGTAAAGCTTCATAAACTTTAAGCTCATGCTCAGAGTTTTTATATGAGTTCAATAAACAAACTGCGACTGAATCGATACTTAAGCTTTTAAGTTTTTGGCAAATATCACTTAATTCATTTTCATCCAGTTTTGTAAGAATTTCTCCATTTGCAGAAACTCTCTCAGTTACCTCAAAAGTATTTTCTAAACTTACTAGTGGCTCAGGTTTGTGGATCTCTAAGGCAAACAAATCTGGCCTAGCTTGAGTTCCTATTGTCCAGACATCCTTAAAACCTTTTGTACAGATCAATGCAACTTTCGCACCCTTTCTCTCTAGAAGAGCATTGGTTCCTCGAGTCGTACCTAAACGCAAATCAATAGACGGAAATGGATCTTCTAATGAGGTCTGTGTAACTAAACGAATAGCCATAACTGGAGCTTCTTCACCGGTAAAAATCTCATAGCTTTGGTTTGCTATTTCTTTAAAACTAGAGCCCAAGACAAAACTGCCATTCTTAAATGACTCAACCGTAAATGTATCATTCTGTATTCGAAGCTTAAAACCTTTAAAAAAGTCTTTAGGGTATGAGTTAAGCGATTCATCATGGATAGAATTTGAGAGTACATTTGCCGTCGATTTATAAATTCCACTAGATAGAATTTTACCCGTAATACACTCTCCACTTGGTGAAGATGCGACATAGTCCGTAAAAGTTCCGCCTACATCGATTCTGAATTGCCACATATCTTTTTTGACTTGATCGCTCATTTCTGCTTTTTGTTTGATAGAAATTTTATTAGAATGATATTAATTACCGGCTTCACTTTAATAGGCATTGAGCGTGAGTAAATCTGACTTAGAGAAAAATCAAAGAACCATTTTCATTGGTGACATACATGGCTGTTATGACGAATTCATAGCACTACTCGAAAAAGTAAAGTACGATGTCAATTCAGATAGACTCATTTCTCTAGGTGACCTTGTACACAAAGGGCCTAAATCCGCACAAGTCATTGATTATATGATTCAGAATAATGTCGACGTTATTATGGGAAATCACGACTGGCGCTTTTACCAAGGGCTCAAAGAAGAAAGTGAAAAGTATGACGAAGCTGAAAAGATCATTTCCCATTCTTCTTATTCCAAAGCTGAAATACTCCAATGGTTTGAGTCTCTTCCCTACTATATAGAGGGGCATGACTTCATTGCAGTGCACGGCTGCTTAAACCCTGCTGAGAAAAAGTTTTATAAGACCAATCCTAAAAAAATGATGTTTGGTCGATACTACGATCTTAACTCTCAGACTATTTCCAGTAAAACTAAAGATGATAAAAACAGTGACTGTGTTCCTTGGTATAAAGCTTACCCTCGGGAGAACCTCAAAGGAAAATTTATCGTCTTTGGTCACTGGGCAAAAAAAGAAAGTATTTGCTATAAAAACTTTCGTGGCTTAGATACTGGTTGCTGCTACGGAGGAAAACTGTCGGCACTGATCTTGCCAGAGGACAAGATCGTTCAAATTAGCAGTAAACAAAAGAAACAATTCGACTATTAAAAAGGTCTAGGCCAATCTTCCAAGGCTTTGTGGTCGGACAAAGCCACACCAACTTTATCGCCATAATCCATGTATAGTTCCTTACTGCGAAACTTTACGCCGTTATTATAAACGATCACTGAACTACCATCAATTCCTAGATAACCCCCTTTCTTACCAAAGTCATGCCACATACCTAGGAAGTCGTTATTACCAAAACCAGACTCTCTATTTGAACCGTTTATGTAGAAAGGGTCTTCTTCAAGAATCAAAGGCATAGAGTGAGAACCTCCAGACCATGTTATCGTACTGGGTAGTTTATAAATCTGAATATTACCAAATGACTGCAAGTAACTATAATCAAAGTAGCCATTGCTAGAAACTTTATCTCCAGCTGTCCCTTTAGGCAGGCTTGGGCATCTTGAGATTTTTGAGTAGTCGATATAGCGGTTTACAACACCATTGACTAGTTTACCTCCTTGACCATGAACAGCACCTGACCAGTCATCCTGAAACCAATCAGGATCTGATGGATTGGTGTAGTTCCAACCAATAAACCTAGGGGTAACTTCCTTATTATCATCCATTCCCATATACATCGCTTTGTAAACTTGACCTCTATTTGAAGTACAAACTGCAAATAACGCTTTTTCACGAGCTTTGTGCAATGAAGGCAATAAGATTGACGCTAGAATAGCAATAATAGCCGCAACTATTAATAGTTCGATGACAGTAAACTTTTTCATGGCTTTCACTCCTCTTATACCACTAAACGTTTTCCCACCTGTCACTTTTAAACTACTAAAACAAAAAACACATTCCAAGGTTTTTCGTTGTTAAGTTTTTAACGAACAACTATCAACAAAATGCTTACAGCCCAGTCAAAACAAAAGGCTTCATACAGAATCCAAACAGAACTAAACAACAAAATACATTCATAAAACCCACAAAAAAGCCCCAGAAAAAAAATCTGAGGCTTTAAAAGAATTTCTTAGTGAATGAGTTTAAGCTTTTTGATAAACTTCAGAACCTTTATCTTTAAAAGTTCCACTCATTTCTTCCATGCCTTTCTTGATAGCCGCTTCTGTTTCAAGATTATTTGCTGCTGCATAGTCTCGAACGTCCTGAGTAATTTTCATACTACAGAACTGAGGTCCACACATTGAACAGAAATGGGCAACTTTTGCGCCATCTTGTGGAAGCGTTTGATCGTGAAAGTCACGAGCTCTCTCTGGATCTAAACCTAGATTGAACTGATCTTCCCAACGGAACTCAAAGCGAGCTTTAGAAAGTGCATTGTCTCTTGCTTGTGCGCCAGGGTGACCTTTTGCTAAGTCTGCAGCATGAGCCGAGATCTTATAAGTGATAACACCTTCTTTCACATCGTCTCTATCAGGGAGACCTAAGTGCTCTTTAGGAGTTACATAACAAAGCATCGCACAGCCATACCAACCGATAAGGGCTGCACCTATTCCAGAAGTAAAGTGATCATAACCCGGAGCGATGTCCGTCGTCAATGGTCCTAATGTATAGAATGGAGCTTCATGACACCAATCTAACTGCTTTTCCATATTTTCTTTAATCATGTGCATTGGAACATGACCTGGACCTTCATTCATTACCTGAACGCCAAACTCCCAAGCACGCTTAGTTAAGCCACCTTGGACTTTTAGCTCAGCAAGTTGAGGGTAGTCATTTGCATCTTTCACACTACCAGGACGAAGACCGTCTCCGATAGAGAATGAAACGTCATATGCTGCCATGATCTCACAGATGTCATCCCAGTGAGTATAAAGGAAGTTTTCTTTGTGATGTGCTAAACACCATTTTGCCATGATACTTCCGCCACGAGATACGATACCAGTTAAACGTTTTGCCGTTGTTGGTACAAACTCAAGAAGTACTGCAGCGTGAATTGTAAAGTAGTCAACACCTTGTTCAGCTTGCTCGATAAGCGTATCTCTGAAAATCTCCCAAGTAAGATCTTCTGCTTTACCATTAACTTTTTCAAGCGCTTGGTAAATAGGGACTGTTCCGATCGGTACAGAAGAGTTACGGATGATCCACTCACGAGTTTCGTGAATATTTTTACCTGTTGAAAGGTCCATAACATTGTCAGCACCCCAACGAGTTGCCCATACCATTTTCTCTACTTCTTCTTCGATTGAAGAAGTAACTGCGCTATTACCAATATTAGCATTGATTTTAACCAAGAAGTTACGGCCAATAATCATTGGTTCACTTTCTGGGTGATTGATATTTGCAGGAATAATTGCTCTACCAGCGGCTATTTCTTGACGTACAAACTCTGGAGTTATCTCGTCTGGGATGTTAGCCCCGAATGGTTGACCAGGATGCTGCTCACTGTAAATCTCAGCTTGCTTCATATTTTCACGAATAGCTATATACTCCATCTCTGGAGTGATGATGCCTTCACGAGCATAGTGTAACTGAGTTACGCACTTACCTTCTTTAGCTTTAAGAGGTTGACGCGTTCCTTCAAAACGAATCTTATCTAGCTGAGGGTTCGATGCTCTAGTACGAGTATAAAGTGAATTTGCGACATCAACTTCTTCAACGTCGTTACGAGACTTGATCCACTCTTCTCTTAGAGCGGGAAGACCTTTGTAAACGTCTATTTTTACATCTGGGTCAGTATATGGGCCAGATGTATCATAAACTAAAACGGATGGATTTTTCTCTGGAGCTACATCCTCTTTAGATGAAAGAGTATCTGAACAAGAGATCTCCCTCATTGCAACTCTTATATCTTTATGTATTTCGCCTTGCACGTAAACTTTTTTTGAATTGGGGAAAGGTTCCCTAGTTATAACATGCTTACGAACTATTTCTGTATTTTTTGCATTCATTTAATAAATCCTCGGTGGTAGCAAACTAAATCTATAATTATCCCCTAATAATATATGTTCGTCCTATCAATTCCACTTGTCATATGCATTGCGTTGGAGAAATTAATAGCGACACTGCTTTTTTAATTGAATTGGACTTTTGAAAAAGATCTGGCAACTTGCAGCCATAAAAACCAGATCTCAGGAAAATTTACGTAAATGAGCTTCAATCTAGAAAAAACAGATACAAAAAGCAAAGCTAGAGCCGCGACTTTGACAACAGCTCATGGCGATATAAAAACTCCTACTTTCATGCCTGTTGGTACTTGTGGCAGTGTCAAAACTATGACTTCTGAAGAAGTTGCAGACCTCGGTGCTCAGGTTATTCTTGGAAACACTTACCATCTAAATCTTAGACCAGGTATGGACATCATCGAAAAAGCTGGTGGACTTCATAAATTCATTAACTGGGACAAACCAATCTTAACGGACTCTGGTGGGTATCAGGTATTTAGCTTAGCAAAACTTCGTAAAATGTCTGAGAAAGGTGTTGAGTTCCGCTCTCATATAGATGGATCAAAACACTTTATCGGACCAAACGAGTCTATGGAGATTCAAAAAACCCTCGGATCTGACATTGTCATGATCTTTGATGAGTGTACTCCCTACCCGGCAACGTATGAACAAGCAAAAGAGTCACTTCGCATCACTCAAATGTGGGGCGACAAGTGTGCTGAATATAAACTTCAGGATTACCAAATGCTATTTGGCATTGTCCAAGGTTCCACTTTTGAAGATCTACGAGTTCAGTCTGCAAAGTATTTAGTAGATATGGATCTACCAGGTTATGCCATTGGTGGCCTTAGTGTCGGTGAACCTGAAGAAGAAGTGATGAAAACTCTTGATTGGGTATGCCCTGTTCTTCCTGAAGAAAAGCCCCGCTACTTAATGGGTGTTGGTACGCCTCCTCAACTTGTTGATGCTGTTGCTAAAGGCATAGACATGTTTGATTGTGTTCTACCTACCAGAGTTGCTCGACACGGAACGGCTTACACCTCAACGGGTCAAGTAGCGATCAAAGCTGCCAAGTTCAAAGAGTCATTTGAACCAGTCGACAAAAACTGCTCATGCTACACTTGTAAGAATTATACCCGTGCCTACATAAGACACTTGCTGAAAGTAAATGAAATAACAGGCATGCGTCTCATGACTATCCATAACATTCACTTTTACCTGAATCTTATGGAAAATATGAGAGAGGCTATTCTCGAAGGAACTTTCGACGAATTCAGAACAAGCTTCCACGCCACTTGGAATGGAACCGAGTAAAAAATTAATCTACATCGATAACTGTCTTCTCTTCATGTGAAGGCAGGTCGATATAGTCAATAAACTCACCGTGTACTTGGCAAAAACAACGAACTCGGATTCTTTTCCTAAAAGGGTTTTCAGGGAATACTTCTATTTGAAAAGTCTTTTCATGATCCTCTCCGGACTCATTGTCAACGTAGACTTCATTTTTATGAGAGTCTGTTATTTCAAACCAAGAAAAGTAGTGCTTATAAGTATTTGAGTGATTCTCAAACTTCAAAGTAATCAAGCCCCCCTTCTCTTCAACTAGCACTTCTGGCTTGTGCTCTTCGAGCTCTTCATTTGTTCTCAAAGCCTGTTCAAAGCCAACTCTGTTATATTTGTAATAATCAAAGTTTCTATAATTAAAACTATCCATCTCATAGTAGTCGGCATGTTTGTCGTCGTCGACATTTATTTCTTCGTCATCTGTTGAACATGATGTATAAAACATCAACGAGGAAATTAAAAAATATCTCAAGACTAAATAAAATTTCATTTTCATGAACTCTTTAAATTAAAAATTACTATTTCAGAGGGACATCCAAACCTTGCTGCGACAGAGGATGCTCCCGTTCCGTTATGAGTATAACCCTTCATTCCTTTATACTCGAACTCTCCAAAGGCGAATTTTCGTTTACACCTAGCATTACTAAAAGGACGGCCAATTAATGGTAGACTAATCTGACCTCCATGGGTGTGGCCACATAGGTAATAATCGATACCATGAGCTTGAGCTTCTTCAATTTTTTCTGGAGAATGAATAAGAAGGACTTTTAACGCTTTTTCTGGAATACCTTTAACTGCTGCAGTTATATCATCGCATAGGTATAAATGCGGATCGTCGACACCACATAAATAGAGGCCATCACCTAAATCATGAGATTCATTCATCAAAACCTTCATACCATGCTTTTCCAACAGCTCAACTTCGTCAATAAAATCATGATTACCCAACACCCCATATATCCCCAATTCACACTTTAGGCTCTGAAGTAACTCTACCGTTGGCTGCATTGATGCTTCATGGTAAGCGCCCTTTCCGAAACGAAAATCTCCTGTCCAAACACATAAATCGTAGGACAACTGTGAAATTTTTTCTTTGAGGATTTCTACAAAACCAGGAATTCCATCTAAGTGAGTATCACTAAGGTGCAGGATTTTTTTTCCTTGCCAGCTTTCGGCAAGATTTGGCAAGTACATATCTTTTTCGACTATCTGAACATCTAGTACATTTTCTAGACCTTTTTGATCGAGAGAAAAAGTCTTCAATCCTTTTCGCAAGATAGTGTGCAAAAAAGAAAGGTTCTCAAAGCCAGAACCCTTAACTTTCGTTTTAGCGGCCATTTTTTGTTGAATGGCCAGGCGTTGTTCTAGCTTTGAGTATGAGTCTAAACGGCTCATTTAAAATGAAAACTTACGCTTTTTTTACTGCGTAGTCATGATCATTTTTAGAAACGACTTCGATACTGAAGCGAATTTCTTCTTTTGGTGGCAAACCATCTCTCTCGTGACCAACAGCCTCAAGCGCATCAATAACTTCTAGACCTTCAACAACCTTACCGAAAACACTATAGCCATCATCTAAAAATGCTGCGTTACCGAAAAGGATAAAGAACTGACAACCAGTAGAGTTTGGCGCTGCTGTTTTCGCCATAGAAAGAATACCTCTTTCATTGTGTCTAAGTTCAGGGTGAAACTCTTCAGAAATAGTATAACCCGGACCACCTGTACCTGGTTGACCTTGACCGTCAGGCTTAGTGTTTGGACAACCACCTTGAGCCATAAATCCTTTGAGAATTCTGTGAAAAGCCATGTCTTTATAGAAACCGCTTTCTGCAAGTGTGATGATATTCGCAACTGTATTTGGTGCTTTTTCTTCGTAAAGCTCAACAATCATGTCGCCTTTTGATGTAGCGATTTTAACTTTTGGGTTTTCCATAATCTGTCCTTTTATTTTTCAAACTTCTTAAATTGATAATCAACTTCATTTTTGCGCATTAACTTAACGCTAAATTCGACTTCTCTTTTAACTTCACCTGAACGGCTTCCCACCGACTCGATTAAGTTTAAAACTTCTTGCCCCTTCACGATTCTACCTATCATCGTGTGGTTACCATCCATAACTGGCATCTTATCCAGCATGATTACAAACTGACAACCGGTAGATCCCTTCTCATAGCCTCTAGCTAAACTCAAAACACCTCTTTGGTCATGCCTCAAAGTTTCATCGGTTTCTTCTTCGATCGTATAGTCCAATTGACCCGCACCTACTTTACCTTGAGCTCCTGGCTTAGTATTTGGGCATCCCCCTTGAATTAAGATCCCTTTCACGACTGCATGAAAGAACATATCTTGATAAAACCCCTGCTCTACGAGGGTCAAAAAGTGACTGACTGAGTTTGGAACCTTATCTTCATATAACTCGAACTCCATAGTACCGAGATCAGTGCTTATCTGCACAACAGGATTTTGATAATTTTCGGGTTTTACATACTCATGAGAACAAGATGTAAAAAGTACGCTAATAAGAGCTAATTGAATCAATAAAAATTTCATAAATGCAGACCATTAATTTCGATAGATCACACATTAACCGTTTTTAAGACAGCGTCAAATGAATGTAAGACCAAGAGTCCTTCAACTCTTGTTTGATTACTTAAGTGTTTTGGCTATATTAGCGCCATAAAATTTACAATATTTAAAATCATGGAGATCATATGGCCGGCAACAGTTTCGGACAGCTCTTTAGAATAACAACTGCCGGGGAATCTCACGGACGCGGAAACGTCGTCATTATCGATGGTTGCCCTCCAGGAATTGAATTTTCAGAAGATGACATACAACCAGACCTAGACCGCAGAAAGCCCGGTCAAAGTAGCGTTACTACTCAACGTAAAGAAGATGACCTTGCGACTATCCTTTCAGGTGTTTTCGAAGGTAAAACAACTGGCACATCTATCGCCATCATGGTTCCAAACCAAGACCAGCGAAGCAAAGACTATAGCAACATCAAAGACAAGTACCGCCCAGGTCACGCAGACTACACTTTTGATAAAAAGTACGGCTTCCGCGACTACCGTGGTGGTGGCAGAAGTAGTGTCAGAGAATCTGTTAGTCGAGTTGCTGCTGCTGCTCTTGGCAAAAAAATCCTTTCTCAGTACGGCATCTCTGTTGTTGGTTACGTCAAACAAGTTGGTGACATAGTCGCTGATGTTGAAGACCCAACAAAAGTGACAATGGAACAGGTAGAAGAAAATATCGTTCGCTGTCCAGACGCTAAAGTTGCAGAAGATATGATCACTCTCATCAAAAAAGTCAGAAGCGAACAAGACTCTATCGGTGGTGTTTCTGAAATAGTTGCTACTGGTGTTCCAGCCGGACTCGGCGAACCAGTTTTTGATAAGCTAAAGTCAGATTTCGCCAAAGGTATAATGTCTATTCCTGGCGTAACTGCTTATGAGTATGGCGCTGGATTTGCAGTCGCGACTATGCGCGGCAGCGAAAACAACGACATCTTTTACAAAGAAAATGCTGATACAGTTGCCACAAAGACAAATAATCATGGTGGTATGCTTGGTGGTATTTCTAGTGGTGAGCCCATCATCATCCGTGCAGCGGTAAAACCAACCTCTTCACTTTCTAGACCACAACCAACTGTTGATAGCTCTGGACAAGAAACTGAGCTTTCAACTAAAGGCCGACACGATCCTTGTTTACTTCCAAGGTTTGTCCCTATCGGCGAAGCAATGATCATTTTAGTTTTGACAGACCATATACTTCGTTGGCGAGCTCAATGCCCAAGCCAATTTAACGAAAGTCTGTAAATATGACAGTTTATTCCATTTGTATCCTTGTTTCCGAATGAGGATACAAATAGAATGAAAATAAAAACCACAGGGTAAGCGAATATTTATGGACAGCATAGTCATCCTCGACACAAACGTTCTTCTTCACGATCCAGCCTCAATCAACAACTTTCCTAAGCATCATGTCATCATCCCCATTGGTGTCATTGAACAAGCAGACCGGTTTAAACGAGATCTCGGTGAGCTTGGTAAAAATGCTCGTGACATAAACCGCATGCTAGACTCCTACAGACACAAAGGAAGCTTGACTGACGGTATCGACTTAGAAAACGGCAGTAGACTACAAATTATTCTTAAGCATTCGCCTCTCGAAGAATCTTCTCAAAGATCTAGCCAATACAAAGGCCCAGGAATCGTTGCCATCGCAATGGATTTGAAAGAGAAGCACCCTGACAAGAAAATAAAAATTGTCACAAAAGACCTCAACTTGCGCGTTAAAGCCGATGCTCTAGGAATCAAAGCTGAAGGTTATGAAAAAGACCGATTTGACGATGCCCTAACTTACTCTGGTCATCACCACGTCGAAGTCTCTGAGGAAGAGTACGAAGAATTCAACAAGCTTGGTAGCCTTGCTCTGAGTAATCCAAAGCATAAGCTCAGACCAAATGAATTTTGTACGCTTAAAAGCTCTTCCGGTAAAACATTGGGACTTGCTCGAGTCGCGGCACATGCTCCGAACATCCTAGTCCCTCTTGAATTCAACAATGAAGAAGTTGTTGGGCTAAGACCGCTAAATACAGAACAAACCTTTGTCGTTGAAGCTCTGCTAAATGACAACATCAAACTAGTTACTCTTCACGGTAATGCTGGTACAGGTAAAACTCTTTTAGCAGTTGCTGCCGGTCTTAAGAAAGTTTTGAGAGACTTCACTTACAACAAAGTTCTTGTTGCTAGACCAACAATTCCAATGGGCCGAGACATAGGTTTTCTTCCTGGTGATATAGATGAAAAAATGAAACCGTGGATGCAGCCTATCTATGATTCAATTGAATTCATCCGCACCCTCGACCGCCGTAGTAGAAAACCTACGCTACCTGCCAATCTTATGGAAATAGAAGAACTCTCTGTTGAGCCTTTAACCTATATACGTGGTCGTAGTATTCCGCACCAATTCTTAATTATTGATGAAGCACAGAACTTAACTCCACTTGAAGCTAAAACGATCATCACTCGTGTTGGTACAAACTCTAAAATCATCCTTACTGGTGATCCTATGCAGATTGACTCGCCATATATGGATGCTTACTCAAATGGCATGTCATATGTCGTTGGTAAGTTTAGAGACAGTAAACTTGCAGCTCACATAAAGCTCAAGAAAGGTGAAAGAAGTGAACTCGCTGAAGAGGCTGTACAAGTTCTCTAATGAAAATTCTTGCTGCAACTAACAACGCTCATAAACTTGAGGAACTAAAAGAGATACTAGGTCCTCAAGGAATAGAAGTTATTTCGGGTAAAGAAGCTGGTGGCATTCCTGAAGTTATCGAAGATAAAGATACTTTTGAAGGGAACGCCAGTAAAAAAGCTATCGAAACAGCTCAAGCCAAAAACATGCTTGTCTTTTCAGATGACTCTGGCCTTTGCGTAGACGCTCTCGATGGCAGACCTGGAGTATACTCTGCTCGCTATGCTGGTGAAAACGCCACTGATGCGGATAGAATGAATAAACTTCTCGGTGAACTTGAAGGCAAAGAAACCAGAGCAGCTAAGTTTGTTTGCACTATTGCGCTCGCAACTCCTGAAGGCTTGATCGGCACGGCAACAGGTGAGTGTCACGGAACTATAGCTTCTGCACCTCAAGGAAATGACGGTTTTGGTTATGATCCGCTATTTATTCCTGATGGATATGATAAAACCTTTGCTGAGCTTGGTGAAGAAGTAAAAAACAAACTTAGCCATAGAGGACACGCTCTTAAAAAAGCTATTTCTCAAGGTCTCTTTAAGTAAGTAAAAGGTGTGACACGGCGGGTCATCTTGACTCACCCTAGATATACCTGCTTCATTACACATCTATTCTTAAAAATAGCAACAATCTAACTTTCAAGAATTTACGTCAGACTCTCCATTTTCGGCATAATACTTTCTTAATTTATGATAAAAATGGAGCATTCAATGAATATAAAATCATATATACTACCTGAAAAAGACGTCGGAGCACTCGCTCAATCTGTTGCTATTCAACAAAGAAAAATTTCACTTATCAAAGATAAAGAGTCTTCTTTTTACATTGCGCATGTCGATGCAGAGACAATCATTCCAAAGAGTATCCAGATTCTTGAGATACAAGTCTCTGAAACAACTGGATTACCTGAGTTAAATGAAGCAGATCCAAACGGAGTTGATCTACTGCTAAGACTCCAATTCGACAAACAAGTTGAAAAGGAAAAACTGCCTGAGATATATGAACACTTAACTAAGGCAATCGACAAAGCTCTGAAAGAAATACAACCGTGATCAGAGAGGAATCAAATCTAGTCTTTATTGAACCGATGAAGACTAGATGTAGGTTATAGAAGTAAACTGACAAGGACACTGCCATATGTTTCTAACTTCTGAAGAGCTTATTAAAAAAGTAAATGCCGACTCTCCTACAGACACTGAAGATTTCCTAAACGCATACTACCCATATTTTAAAATCCTTTTAAAACACTATGGCTGTCGTCACCAAGATGTAGATGACTTGTGTACTCCTATTGCTTTAAAGTTGTTAAAAGCTCTAAAAACTTTTGACCGTAAACGTCCAGGTTCATTGAGAAAATTAATCAACCTCATCACTAAACGAACACTGATCAACCATTTCAAAAAGCTCAATTCAAAAAAGCAACAGCCAAACCAATTGACTAGTGAGCTCATTCCTGAACTTCACGAAAAAGACTCAAAAGTTAACTGGCAAGTAAAAGATTGTGATACAATTCAAAAAGTCTGTAACGAAGCTATCGAAAGCTATTTAAATCGCATTGAACCTCTGACTTACAAAGCTCTAAAAATGTATGTCATGGAGTACAAAAATGCTCAAGAAGTTTCAGACACTTTAGAGATGCCGGCAAATAGCGTCTACAATCACAAGAGAAATTTTTTCCTTAAAATCGTCGAAGATGCAACTGAACTCTACAAAGAAAAGACCAGTGAAGAAATAGAAAAAACCGTCATCGCCGAAGCTCTCTACAATTACCTATTAGACAACAATCCAGCCCTAACTATCGTCGAAGCACCAGTACCGGATAAACTTATCCGCCAAGTCAGTTTTCTAAGAGGTCGAATAAATGAATTCGAAATAGAGAATGACAACATCCCTCACCTAATTTTTACCGAAAGTAACCTAGAGCCTGCGTCATTAACTAAAGATCTAAATTTAGGTTCTCGAAAAGCTGATATAATTATTGAAGATCAAAGAATTTCTGGTCCGCACTGCGAATTCAAAATTGATTCGGAAGGACATGTATCCATCAAAGACTTAGTCAGTGAAAACGGAACTTATGTGAATGGGCAAAAAATAGATGAGCAGTTGCTTATTCACGGCGATTTAATTCAACTGGGCAATGCTGCCTCAATTATTTTTTATCATCAAGAGATTAACTAAACTTCTCTTCGTATAGCTTCACTATGTCATCAGCGATAGCTTCGCTACTATCGCCTGGTTCACGATTTATCATATGTGAGCCAGGGTGCTGATTTCGAAACCACGTTCTCTGCCTTTTGGCATAGCGCCTAGTAAGAGTAGTAATCTTCTCTTGTAGAGCTTCAAAACTCTCAAACTTACCCTCGAGGTAATCGCCAATTTGTCGATAGCCCAAAGATTGATACGCTGTTGGAGTTTCCCAAAGACCTTTATCAATCAAAGCCTCTGTCTCTTCAATCCAACCATTCTTTAACATCTCTGCTGCTCGAATCCCCACTCTTTCTCGATTGTACTCAGTCGGACACATATTTATAATCTGTAAGCCATCAACTATCTGCTCATCCCCCCAAGTTGTCTTACCTGGCAAAGGTTCACCAGTCAATTCGAAGACTTCAAGAGACCTCAAAAGACGTCGATCATTGCCTTTAACTTTCTCTGCAGCAACTGGATCTTTTTCTAAAAGTTCTTGCCACAAAGCATCGTGACCTTCATTGATGAGTCGGCTTTTTAAGGCGGCATTCACTTCTCTATCTGCGGGCATCATATCTCCACCATAGAGCAAAAGCCTAGCATACATACCTGTACCACCGGCTATAATTGGCACTTTGCCGCGAGACTTAACTTCTGGAATTATCTTATTGGCTAACTCAAGGAACATACTGGCACTATAACGCACCGATATATCTAAGTTATCTATAAGATGGTGTGGTATCTCTTGTTGGTCTTCAAGAGTAGGCTTCGCAGTTCCTATATCCATTCCCTTGTAAACCTGCATAGAATCACAAGAAATAATCTCGCCATCGAGTTTTTTTGCAAGCTTCATGGCAAGGGAAGATTTACCGCTGGCCGTTGGGCCCAAAACAGCAATGAGTGACATTTTTAAACGGTCTCTTGCTCTTTTTCTGTAACTGCAGTTTCTTTCTTGGAAAAGAAAAGAACGTGAAAGAAGTATAGAAATACACCAACACATATTGCCGAGTCGGCGATATTGAACGCAGGAAAACGATAGTTCTCTCCTGGGAGAGGAATAAAAACTTCGATCATATCAATCACTTCTCTTCTAAAGAAACGATCTATGAAGTTACCAAAAACACCGCCTATTAACATGGCCCAGGTAAACTTACGAAATTTTATATTCTCAGTCAGAGAAGGAAAATCTAGGATAAAATAAAAGAACGCCAACAATGAAATCATTGATAAAGGCAAAGGATTGTCTTTAAACATTCCCCAAGCAGCTCCAGTATTGCGGTAGTCCACAAAATTGAAGTAACCAGGAATAACTTCGTTCATAACTGTACCAGGAACATCACCACTGGCACTTAAGGTCCAGACCTTAGTTATCTGGTCTAAAACTATAACGGCCAACGTTATCAACGCTGGCCACCATAAAAAAGTTTGTTTAACTTTAGAAAGTCTTTGTTTCACTACTCTGTTAACTCTTCTTCCTTGTCGATACCAAAACTAACGGTCGAACCATCAAATTCACTTTCTTCACGTTCTGCTTTACAAGTAATACAAAGCTTAGCATAAGGGATAGCATCTAAACGGCCTGAACCAACTACCTTACTACAGTCAATACATTTTCCGTAAGTACCGTTTGCAAGTCTTCTAAGAGCGTCATTTATAAGGAAGATTTTCTTACCTTCTTCAGAAGCAACGTTGAGACCTATTTCACGTGAAAAGTTATCACTGCCGATATCCGCCATATCTTCGCCAGCGTTGTGCTCTACTCCAAGGTTTTCCCCAGAAAGCATCGAGACGTCTTCTATTAATTGGTCTCTTAATTCAACCAAAGCCTCGTAACGTTTTCTTTTTTCGCCACGGTAGTTTGGTTCGTCCAAATCGATATTAATTTGTGTCGGTGTCTTAGCCATATTTTCTATCCCAAAATCATTATTATAGCCACAAAATCTGTAAGCATCTGTATAAGATACTCAAAGCGAGCCTTCGATGCAACTGCGTATAATAGCTTATGACCTTTCTTTATACAATAGTGGCTTTTAAAAAAGTCAGACAGAGGTATACTGGCAGACAATTTTATCACACACTAAAGAATTATTTTACGGGACTATTTATGATCACTAACGAAAATAGATCGGTAGTTATCCTCGGTGCATCCGGGAATCTAGCATTGACTAAGCTCCTCCCTTCTTTGTACACACTGTACACATCTGGGGCGCTACCACAGAATTTTGCAATTTCTGGCTATGCTCGAACCGAGATGTCTGTCGACAAGTACAGAGAAATCGTTAAAACAAACTTACTTAACAATATAGAAGAGACTCTTTTAGTAGACAGCTTTGTCCAAGAGTTCCTCAAAAGCATCTACTACTTTAGTGGTAGCTATGACTCAGTGGATGACTTCACGAACCTACATGCTGGTCTTGAAAAGATTCACGAAAAATTTCCATGTAAACCAACTGTTCTATACTACTTATCAATTCCACCATCAGTTTTCGAACCGGTAATTCACTCTCTAAGAGAATGTGGTGCAATTGAGAAAGGCGATACATCTAAATCAGTTATCGTTGAAAAACCTTTTGGTTACGATACTGAGTCTGCAAAAGCACTTAACAAAACTCTTGATCAAACTTTCGATGAAAGCCAAATCTACCGCATCGACCATTACCTAGGTAAAGAAGCAATCATGAACCTTATGGTCATGAGATTTGCCAACCTTATCTTCGAACCTGTTTGGAACAGAAACTATATCGATTCGATCACAGTTTCTTGGGAAGAAGATAAGAACATTGGTTCTCGTGGTGGCTATTTCGACAAAGCTGGTATCATCCGTGACGTGATTCAAAATCACCTTCTACAAATTCTCGCTCTTGTTGCTATGGAAAAACCAAGTAGCTACGAAAGTGATAGTATCATGGCTGAGAAAAACAAAGCTGTTAAGTCAATCCAACAAGTGACTTTAGACGACTGTGTTCTAGGTCAGTACATCAGTGGTGTTTGTGGCGGTAAACCTGTAATTGGTTATACTGATGAAGACAGTGTTCCTGACGGCTCAAACCGTGAAACATTTGCTAAAATCAAGTGTGCTATAAACAATACAAGATGGAGCGGTGTTCCTTTCTATCTTCAAGCTGGTAAAGCTCTTACCAAAAGCACAACTGAGATAATCATTCAATTCAAAGAAGTTCCAGGAGATATATTTAAGTCTCCTCACCACCCGAACAAACTTGTAATCGAAGTTCAGCCAGATGCTGGCATTAAGTTCTTCATCACAAATAAAGTTCCTGGTAAAGGAATGGTTCTTAAAGACGTTAAGCTTGACTTCAGTTATGATGACGGCTTCAACAAAGCTATGCCGGGTGCATATGAGAGACTTATTCTCGATGCGATCCAAGGTGACAAAACTCTATTCATCAACTATGAAGAGCTTATTCACTCTTGGGAAATCTTTACTCCAATTCTGGAAAAGATTGACTCTGGGAATGCAAATGTCTTTAAGTATCATGCTGGAACAAATGGTCCAGATGAAGCTAGCGAACTGTAGTTTCTAACACATAAAGTTTTAAAAGGTTGCTGACGAAAGTTAGCAACCTTTTTTTATTTGAATAAATGACACGCTACTTCGTGACCATCGGCTATACTCTTTAACTGAGGTGTCACCTTTCCACACTCCTCAGAAGCACTTGGGCAACGCCCTGCAAAACGACAACCTTCTGGGATATTCACTGGAGAAGGTATCTCTCCTTCTATTGACTTAAACTCCCTAAGCTTCTCTTTCTGAGGATCTGCAATAGGGTTTGAATCAATCAAAAGCTTACTGTAAGGATGCTGTGGATTGAAAAACACTTCATCTGCATCGCCACATTCAACGATCTTCCCTAAGTACATAACAGCAATTCTGTCTGAGATGTACCTCACCATCGACAAATCATGAGCAATAAAAAGCAAAGTCAATCCAAAAGAGTCTTTGAGCTCTTTAAGTAAATTAACTACCTGAGCCTGAACCGAAACATCTAAGGCCGAGATAGGTTCATCACAAACTATAAAGGACGGTTCTACGATCATCGCTCTTGCTATACCTATACGCTGACGCTGGCCTCCTGAAAACTCATGTGGAAAGCGCGACATATGTTCAGACTGCAAACCAACCTTTTCTAACCACTCTTTAACCTTCTTGCGAACTTCCGCAGAAGGAACACCTTGGATTTTTAATCCTTCGCCGATTATCTCTTCAACAGTCATCCTAGGATTTAAAGAGCTGTATGGATCCTGAAAAATCATCTGAATTTCTTTTGAAAGTCTCAAAAAATCAGATGCTTTATATACTTCAGGAAGTAACTCTCCTTGGTACTTAACTTCTCCAGAACTACGACCATGAAGTCCCGCTATAACTTTACCAAGTGTCGACTTCCCTGAACCTGACTCTCCGACTAAACCTAGTATTTCATTTTGACGAATATCTATCGATATACCATCAACAGCATGAACAAAAGAGCCTTTTGAAATTTCAAAAAACTTCTTCAGATTTTTAATTTCAATTAAATTCATACTTCAGCTCCTGAAAACCTATTAATCGGCGCCGTCACTGAAACGGGAGCTTCCTTATGATGCAACCAACATTGACTTCTATGACCGCTTTCAGAACTAAATATTTCTACTTTGCGGCTTCGACAAAGCTTCATAGCAGCTGGGCAACGTGCTGTGTAAGCACAACCTTGTGGAGGATTAAACAAATCTGGAGGCGTTCCATCGATTGACACAAGTCCTGTATGTGAATTCCTTTCCATACTAGGCATAGCTGACTTCAATCCCAAAGTATAAGGATGTGCACTTTTGTAAAATACTTCATCCACTGTGCCTGACTCAACTATTTCTCCGGCATACATCACTGCTACATCATCGGCCATCTTTGCTACAACACCCAAATCATGAGTAATAAGGATAATCGCCATCCCCTCTTCTCGTTGCAAGTCTTTCATTAATTCTAAAACTTGATCTTGGACTGTAACATCGAGAGCTGTCGTTGGTTCGTCAGCAATAAGAACTTGAGGCTTACAAGCAATAGACATAGCAATCATCGCACGCTGCAACATGCCGCCAGAAAACTCAAAGGGATACTGTTTTATTCTTTTATGAGCTTCCGGTATGCGAGTAAGATCTAGTAAATTCACCGCCTTCTTCAGAGCATCCTGCTTCGACATACCTTTATGGATTTGAAGTGTCTCGGCTATTTGCTCACCAACTGTCATCGTTGGATTTAGGGATGACATAGCATCTTGAAAAATCATGCCTATATCTCGTCCTCGATACTGTCGCGACTCTTTATCTGAAAGGCTAAGAAGATCAACTCCATTTAACAGAGCTTTTCCTTGAGTCACTCTCCCTGGCGGTTTGGGGATAAGTCCCATAATCGACTGAACTGTAACTGACTTACCACAACCAGACTCTCCAACTACCGCTAAAGTCTTACCTTTTTCGACAGAATAAGAAACGCCACGGACAGCTTGAACGATGCCACCATGAGTATCGAACTCAACTTTGAGATTTTGTATATCTAAAACTTTTTCAGCCATTAGTCTCTCGCCCTCATCTTTGCATCCAAAGCATCTCGTAAACCATCACCTAAAATATTAAAAGCCAAAACTGTGATTGAGATAAAAACCGCCGGAATAATCAGTACATGAGGAGCTATCTCGATTGCTTTCAAACCATCATTACAAAGAGCACCCCAAGAAGTTTCTGGCTCGATCACCCCCATGCCGATAAATGATAAAAAAGCTTCTGTAAATATACAGGAAGGTATAGCAAAGGTTAACGTCACCAAGATAACACCCATAGTGTTTGGCACCATATGTCGAAAGATTATGTAAAGTGGCTTACCACCAAGCATCTTTGCAGCCTGTATATATGGCTCTTCTCTTAATTGCAGGATCTGGCCTCTAACCAAACGTGCCGTACCTGTCCAAGATAAAATAACTAACGCCAAGAGAATGACTCCGATGTCACTATTACCTGGCTGATTCCCAAGAATAACTTTAAATAAAATCATAAAAAGTAAGAACGGTAAAGCTATCACAAAATCTGTAATACGCATAATCCAATTATCTACGTTCCCTCCAAAGTATCCCGAAACGCCGCCAATCAATATACCGATCAATACATAGATCAATGGCGCGACTATGCCAATAAACAAAGAAACTTGCCCACCTTGTATAACTCTCGCTAACAAATCTCGACCAAGACTATCTGTTCCCAAAGGGTGCGCTTGAAGCCTAAGCCTTTCACCAACTTCTAAGTCAATACCTTTTTTCTTGGCATCACTTTCAGTATAAGCTAACTCAACAGTCGCTTTGATAGTTTCATACTTAGAAGTTTCACCAAGTTCATTTAACGGAACTAAAGTGTAGAAGTAATCCTTCAATTCGAGCTTCAAACCATCATCGTAGTGTAGGAACTTCGTTTCTCCTAAAGGTAAACCAATAGTATTCCGATTAAGAGGTTCATACTCATTTCGATAAATTCGATAAGCGATAGCTCCTGGCACCTGCTTCCAACTCAAACGCACATTTACATTTGTCGGATCATCCTTTATGGAAAAATCTTGAATCTCACCATCAGTTTCTGACTTAATAAACTTAGGAATATCCGCTTTCAAAGATTTATAATCATCAATGATCAAAGCATGTTGCCCCAATAAACTCCAACTAGGCAGTTGGTAACCTAAATCAAGATTACTCTCAGTGGGATCAACCTTCCAAACCAAAGGCCCTATTGAGCAAAGTAGAAACATGAAGAGTAAAACCAAAGCCGAAACTATTGCTTGCTTATTCTTTTTAAAACGACGCCATGCATCCTGCCAATACGACAATGATGGTCGAGAGATCTCTTCTTTCGACTCTATTTGCTCGAGAGGTTCAAAGTCTTCCTTCGAGAAAGTACTCATTTACTTTCTCCCACTTTGATTCGCGGATCAACAAATCCATACACTATGTCGACGACAAGAACCATAAGAACTAGAAAACTGCCATAAAAAACAGTTGTTCCCATTATCAATGTGTAGTCATTTTGCTGCACACCTTCAACAAACTGTTTTCCCAAACCGGGAATCGTAAAAATAGTTTCGATCACAAAACTACCAGTTGTTATCGAAGCGATTGCTGGGCCAAGAATAGTTATAACAGGTAGGATGGAATTTCTCAGTTCATGGCTTTTAAAGATCTGCCACGAATTTAAACCTTTTGCTTTCGCTGTTCTAACGAAGTCTGAGTTTATAACTTCAAGAAGAGAGGACCGCATAAGCCTAGTTAAAAATGCCATGGTCCCCAAGCCTAACACTAAAGCTGGAACTAAAAGACTAACAAAGGAACCATCGCCGCGATATGGAAAAACCAAGTTTAATTCTTGATTTAAAAATACGATGAACAATTGGGCAAAACTGGCAAATACAAAAGAAGGAACCGAAATACCTAAGATAACAAAAATCATAATTAAATAGTCAGGCCACTTATTCCTATATTTAGCCGTGAGAGCCCCCCAAAGTATCCCTCCAAAAGCAGCAAACAATATAGCTAAGACCCCAAGCTTTGCCGATTCCGAAAAGCCTTGTTTGATTATGTCATTTACGTCCTGTCCTTTCTTCGTAAAGGACATGCCAAAGTCACCTTGAGCTGTATTCTTTAAAAAGATAAAGTATTGCTCATAAAGAGGTTTATCGAAACCATACTTTTTATTTAAAGCTTCCTTACTCGCTTCACTCATCACTTTATCTGAACTTAACGGGTCTCCTGGTATCGCATGCATACCAAAAAAAGTCACCGTGGCAATAAAAAAGACCGTAAAGAAGCCAGATAGAAGCCTTTTAAATACGTACTTACTCATCTTCTTCTATCCTTGCATAAGTCAGTTGAGGGTCAGAACCAATAATGTTTCTGAAAAAACCTTTTAGCCTCGGGTCTGCCAGATAGATGCCACCAGATTCAAATATTGGAAAAACTGGCACTTCTTCATGAAGGATCTTATGCATTTCATAGAAGCAGTCCATTCTTTCTTTTTGATCGACGGAGTTATTTGCTTGTACAACAAGAGCATCGTACTTTTCGTTTTTAAACTTACCTCGATTATTCTGATTCCATGAAGCTAGCAAATCACCAAATGTCATAGGATCATTATAGTCTGGGCCCCAGCCTCCACCCAGAAAATCAAACTCGCCACTTAAAGACTTCGCTATCCTTATTTTGAAAATTTGTTTATCCAAATTTACTTTTATTCCAAGCTTATTCATTAACTGTTCTTGGATATAAACAGCCATCCCATCTGTACTAGGCCCGCCAGAGTAAAGGTATGTAAGAGTTATCTCTTCCATTCCTAACTCTTCTTTCGCCAAGGCTAAATATTTCTGAGCCTCAGACAGACTCTCCAATGGCAAATTGAAATCATACTCTTCATGAAGAAGCTTCTCATAACCTCCCAACCACGAAGGAAACATAGTTGAACCAGGCTTATAGCCTGGAATACCTAAAACTTTATTGACTATATCGCTTCGGTTAATAACTAAGCTTATAGCTTTCCTAAGATTTTTATTTGCGGTTGGTCGACCTTCGCGATTATTGAACTCTAAGTATGAAATAAAACCCGAGCTAAAACTCTTCATCGGTGTTTCTAAACGACGCTTAAGTGCGGACTTTAAACTATTACTATCTTCTAGGTTCACCATACAGACATCTTTACTGATGAACATATTAAACCTAGTCGTACTTTGATCCGTAATAGCCGGAACATTGATCTCATTCAACCAGATTTTTTCCTTATCCCAATAATAATTATTCTTGGTCATTTTAAGAGAAACGCCATGTTTCCATTCTGTTAACACAAAAGGGCCATTATAAAACATCTTTTCAGGATCCACCGCATACTTATCTGCACCCCATTTCTCAAAGCTATCCTGTCGAATCGGCATATACGTAGTAAAAGTTGTTAACGCTGGGAAGTAAGCACATGGAGCTTCAAAGTCGACTTTAAGAGTAAAGTCATCTACTGCGGTAACACCCAATTTATCCGATGTTAATTTCCCTTCTGCAATCTTCGAAGCATTCTTCATAGGAAAGGTTATGAAGTTGTATTCATTTTCTGGTGAAGCACCCAAACGCCAAGCATAAATAAAATCGTGAGCTGTCACTACTCTTCCATCACTCCATTTTGCATTTTTACGCAGATGGAAAGTTGCACCTTCAGGAGTTATCTCCCATTTCTCAGCAACACCGCCAGACAATTTGTTATTTTCATCATAGCGAAGAAGTCCTTCGAATATATGTCCTTGGAAAAATATACCGATTGAAGAAACTGGACCAACGGTACTTAAGGTTGGAGGTTCAGCTGCAATGATCACCGATACCGAACGCTTATTAAAATCGACTCCATTGCCTTGCTCAGAACAAGAAGAAATGAGCAGTAAGATGAAGAGAACGGCAAACCGATTTATGATGCGCAATTTTTTGCTCCGTTATAGTGTTGATCATGCAGACATTCTATAATGCCGCGATGTCTTGAAAAAGACCAACAAATATACAAAAAACATCGCGCTTTTCGCATCACCAACATTTTTAACTTGTTAAATACTTCTTCATCTCAATTCAACGCTGATTTTCTAGTGAAGTGAGTTATAATAACAAAAAAATTTTATGGATCATTATGTCATTTCTAAATATCGAAAATAAAACCTTTCTTGTATTCGGCGTAGCAAACAAAAAATCCGTAGCTTACGGCATAGCAAAAACGCTTGAAGAAGAAGGTGCTAAAGTCATATACTCTGTTCGCTCTCCACAAAGAAAAGAACAGCTGGAAGCAAAACTTTTAAAAGATAGAGAAATTCATATCTGTGACTTCGAGTCACAAGACGACATTGATAAACTAGCCAAAAATATCCAAGACGCTGGTGTCACTCTAGATGGATTCGTCCACTCTGTCGCCTTTGCCAACTACTCTGAAGGTTTAAAACCATTTCACCAAACCGTCCGCAAAGACTTTCTCCAGGCTGTCGATATATCTTGCTACTCACTCATAGCTCTAACTCAAGCACTCACCCCTGTGCTTTCCAATGATGCTTCGATTGTTACTATCTCCATTTCAACAACTCGCATGGCTTCTGAAAATTATGGTTACATGGGGCCTGTTAAAGCCGCTCTAGATTCTGCCGTTGCCTTCTTAAATAAGTCTTTAAGTGAAACTTCAAATATCCGTGTAAATGCGGTTGGTGCTTCGCTCCTAAAAACTTCTGCATCTGCCGGAATTCCAAACTACGTCAACTCCTATCTTTTCGCAGAGAAAGTTATTCCGAGAAAAGAAGCTTTAAAAACTAAAGAAGCTGCAGATACTGCAATCTTTTTATTGAGCGAAAGATCTAGTGGTATAGTCGCTCAAACCATCATCGTTGACGCCGGCATGAGCATAAACTACTTCGATAAAAACATAATCAACAAAGTTATGGAATAATCTAAAGTATTGATTTTCTCGATACCTAGTGAAGTTATTTTATTTAGCTTTTAAGTCTTCTGCCCAGTTATAGTTCCCCAAAACTAAATGGGCAGGAACAATGAAACCAACTAAAATTATAGTGCTCTACTCAAGCGGTCACCTAGGTAGCTCAATTTTACTTAACAAGCTCCTATCTATGCCTGAATTTGAAGTTTGTGGACTCGTAAAATCGAAAGCGTTAAAGACAAACAACCTTCAGAAAATACAAAAGCAGATAAAACAACTCGGCTTTAGATTTAGCGCCATGCTCATCTGGCAAAGAATCGTCCAAGACCTTTCATTCTCTTTGGCAAAAGTAATCCCCGCAAATAACAAACAACTCAAGCAAAGTAATCAATTCGCAAACGATCTAGACATTCACTTCTGTGAAGATATAAACTCGAAGAAAACGCAAAAGTTCATTAAAAATAAAAAACCTCGTTTACTTATCTCTGCCTTCTATCCACAGATACTCAAAAAAGAAACTCTTTCCATCCCACAACAAGGCGTACTAAATATTCACCCTGGAATACTACCTGACTACAAAGGAGCCATGAGCTACTTTCATGTCTTAGCACAAAACGATACTCATGCGGGTGTTACACTGCATTGGATGGATGAAGGAATCGACACAGGGAAAATAATCAGCCAGAAAACATTCCCAATAAAAAGTCAGTATACTCAAGAAACCATCATGATAAAATCAGCATTTCTAGGCTCTCAACTTCTCAAAAAGGTAGGAATAAAAATCCAAAAAGGACAAGAGATCCTTTCAAGCAAAGCTAACAGGGAAGGTCACTATTATTCTATGCCATCGAAGACTAACTTTCGTCACTATCTCAAAACTCGACGCTTTTTTAGAATTCGGGACATCTTTGGTCTTATTGTTTTGAAGCCTTTTAGACATTTCCTTAAAAGGCACACATAAAAAAGGCGATGAAGATTAACTCCACCGCCTTAAATCTTAAAGTATGCTAGATACTAGTCGAGATCTGACTCTGCAAACCACTTTCCTGATTTTGCAAAAACTCGTTTCTCAGTAACAACTAGAGCTTTATTTCCGCCACCGCCTTTAGCGACAACGAATGCTAAAATTGCAAAAACTACACCTGCACCTGCTGGTACCGCCATAGCGACTGGACCTTCAAGTTTCACTAGTCCCGGGATTAATCCAGAACAGCCTGCAAGTAAAGCAAATATAGCTGCTAATACTGCACCGCCTGAACCGCCGGCTTCTGTATCGCAAGCAAATACTTCTTCATCATCTGCCAATTCGCTCTCAACAAATGCTGGAACTTTCTTAACAGCTTTTCGCTTTTTCGCTTTTGCTGGTGGCTTAGTATTTTTACCAGTAGCCTTAGGCGAAGATGCTTTCGCTGCCGGTGCTGGAGCTGATTTTTTCTTAGCTGCTGGTGGCTTTTTAGCCGCCGGTGCTGGAGCTGCCGCCGGTGCTGGAGCTGCTGCCGGTGCTGGAGCTGCTGCCGGTGCTGGAGCTGCCGCCGGTGCTGGAGCTGCCGCCGGTGCTGGAGCTGCCGCCGGTGCTGGAGCTGCCGCTGGTGCTGGAGCTGCCGCCGGTGCTGGAGCTTGAGCCATAACTTCCTGTTTAGAAGGAATCACAAACTCAGCTGCACAATCTGGGCATTCAACAACTGCGCCATAGTACTCATCTCCCAAAATAGGGAATGAACCTGAACATTTGACACAAGAAACTGTATTATTTACAACAGATGCCTTTGGAAGTTGCGGCACTGGAGCTGGAGCGCCTGCTGGAGCTGGAGCACCAGTAGTTTCGCCTTTCTTCTTTTGATGCATACCCATGTTTTTACGGGACAGAATAACCGTTCTAGTATCACCGAAATCACTCTGTCCACCACCTGCTGCACCGCCTTGTTGTATACCTGTATTTCTAGGAGGTCCTGCTGGGCGTGTTCCTGGTCTAGCTCCTCCTGGTCTTGGAGGACGCGGAGGTCGTGGGGCGTTTAAACTCATGTCTACCTTTCCGATTTATCTTAAAAAATGGTGAAAATTTCACAATAAAATAACAAATTGAATCACAACTATAAATAATTCTTTAAGCTGTAACCAGTGCTTTTGAGCTTTTTTTTACTCAAATCTAAGAAATCATACTTTTTTTTTTAGTGATCTGCAATGAGAGGCAGGTCATTTATTACAGATTAAATATAACAACTAAACTTTCATTTCTCAGTTTAAGTCAGCTTTTCACAGTGTAGATTTATTAAAATTTTTAACTAAAAAGATTTCCTTGAGGTAAATATAAATGATAACTCTTCTGGGTACAACTTCACCCTTTTATGCTTTTGAACAGAGTGACTACTTTGGGCGTATCATCGTTCTTTTATTGATGTTTATATCCATGGTCTCTTGGTTTCTTATGATGGATAAGTGGCTCTTGTTTCGACAAGCTAGCGGCCTAAGTGATCATACTCTCAAGCAACTTGAAGGAGCAAAGTCTTTCCTTTCATTTACCGGAAGATTTGATTTAAAGTGCCCCATAGCACGTGTACACGAAAGTGGCTGTGCTCAACTGCGCTCTCTCATGCAAGCTGACAACTCCACGATGCTTATACATGCTGAGCAAATGCGTTTACCTAGACAATTATCTTCTGTAGAGTCTGAATCTGTGAGAAATGCTCTTGAAAGAACTGTTGCTGACGAGATCGCTATACTAGAAGATAAGATGGGACTCATCTCAACAGTCGTTGCCGCCAGCCCATTCTTTGGCCTTCTCGGTACTGTTTGGGGTGTCATGGGATCATTTGCTGGTATGGCTGAAAAAGGTTCGGCAAATATAGGTGCTATTGCCCCTGGTATTTCTGGAGCACTACTAACTACAGTTGCGGGTCTTCTCGTTGCTATTCCTTCTCTAATTGGCTACAACCTTCTTGCTAATAAAGTCAGAAAGATCGTCAATGAGATGGATGGCTTTGTTGACAACTTCATGGCGAACTTAACTCTTCACAAGGTAAAGAGAAATGGCTCGTCGCAATAGAGAACATAACCTTCTTACAAACATAGACGTTACTCCCCTCGTCGACTTAACATTCATTTTACTTATTGTTTTCATGGTGACTGCACCGGCTATGGAAAGCCGAGTCCAATTGCCAACAATGGATGCTGACGAGAAAGAATCTAAGATGGATAGTGTCGTTATCTCTCTAGATGATCATGGGAACATCTATATAGATAGAGACATGGTTAGTTTATCTCAACTGGGCAATGTCCTGAAAAACACTCCTCAAGACAATAAGAACTTTTCGATTAGAGCTGATGAAACCCGTGCTTATGGAGAAGTTATAAGCTTGATGAAAATAGTTCGTGAAGCTGGTATAGAAAACGTTGATTTAATTACTCTAAATGAACAGTAAGCGACCACAACTTCCTTTATTCATCATCGCATTCATGGGCCACGTACTATGCCTTTTCATTCTTTGGGTCTTCATTTCTCAAGAAGATGTACAACAACCGGTTTTTGAAAAAGTCATTTCCGTAAAACTCACTAAAAATGCACCTTCGCACCTCCCTCCAATCAACCAAACTGAAAGAAATAAGATCGCCGAAGAAAAGAGACAAAAAGAAGCTGCTGAAAGAAAACGAGTAGAAGACAAAAAGCGAGCTGAACAAAAAAAACGTGATGATGCAAAGAAAAAGCTAGATGCAAAAAAGGAAAGCGACAACCGCAAAGAAAAAGCGGTTGAGACTGCCAAGAAAAAAGAAAGCGACGCAAGAAAAAAGAAAGCTGCGGATGCTGCGAAAAAAGCCGCAAAGAAAAAGGCCGATGCGGCAAAACGCAAAAAAGCGGCAGATGCAAAAAAGGCAGCCCAAGCGAAAGCTGCTAGAGCCAAGGCTGCTCGCGAAAAAGCAGCGCAACAAAAAGCAGATGTAGCAAGAAGAGCCGCTCAAGCGAAAGCGTCACAAAGAAGACAGACCTCTCTTGGTCAGCATATTAACTCCGCTATCTCTGAAAGAGTCGAACAAGAATGGAATAGATTAACATTTTCAGCCACACAATTTTCAAATACCAATGATGTCGTCAAAATCCAAATCACCATATCTAAAACAGGTAAAGTTTTATCCGCAAGAATAACAAAAAGAGCTAGTAGCCAAGCACTCAACTCGAATGCTCAGGCGCTTTTCAAAAGAATCACAGCCTCAAACTATAAGTTCCCGCCATTTCACAGAGACTACAACAAATCAACCATGTCTGTAGAATATCAACTAAAAGCCTCAAATTAGAATTCTAATTGTCGACTTCTTATCTAGCTATGGCTTTCACCGTGTAAAAAGCGTATTATTTTATTGATAGATCAATCAAGGAAATAAATGTTCGAAATACGCGAAAAACCACAGAAAGTAGAAAGAGCCTTTTTAGTAGGCATACAGTTTCAAGACCAAACTCAAGAAAGAGCTGAAGAGTTACTTCACGAACTTGAAGAGTTGAGTGATACCTTTGGTGTCAAAACTGTCGGTAGCATCATCGTAAAAATTCGAGAGACCCAAGCAAGATTCCTTTGTGGTACAGGAAAGACTGCAGAAATAATTGAAAAATGTCGCGAAGCCGGTGGAGATGTCATTATTTTCGATGAAGCTCTCACCCCATCTCAGCAGCGTAACTGGGAACGTGAAACAGAGAACATCCTTGTCATTGATCGACGCGAAGTTATTCTCGACATCTTCTCAGACAGAGCAACAACCAAAGAAGCCAATTTGCAAATTGAACTCGCTCGTGCCGAGTATGATCTACCTCGCCTTGCTAGAGCTTGGACTCACCTATCTCGTCAAAGAGGTGGAACTCTACAAAGAGGTGAAGGCGAAAGACAGATTGAGCTGGACCGTCGAATGATCCGCAAGCGAATACAACAGCTTCACCAAGAACTCAAAAAAGTTAGAAAGCAGCGTGAGACACAAAGAAAACAAAGACGCAAAAGACCAGTTCCAAACGCGGCTATTGTTGGATATACCAATGCTGGCAAATCATCTTTACTCAACTTGTTAACTGACTCAGACGTTCTTGCAGATGACAAACTTTTTGCGACTCTTGACCCAACGACAAGAAAAATAGCGCTTTCCAACAACCAACCGCTTTTGTTAACTGACACTGTAGGGTTTATTCGAAAACTTCCGCATGATTTAGTAGAAGCATTCAAAGCGACTCTGGAAGAAGCCGTACTTGCAGACTTTCTCATACACGTAATTGATGCTAGCAATGAAGATGCTGAAGAACACATAATTGCGACTAATACCGTTCTTGCTGAGCTTGGAGCTGACAAAAAAAGAACCTTAACTATCTTTAATAAGGTCGACAAAGTTGAAGATCCTCGAATCCTCACAAAACTTCGAATGCTCATTCCTGACAGTCACTTCATCTCTGTTAAAGACACCTGTGGTATTGACAAACTAGTAAAAGATATGGAAGATATTCTAGAAGAAGATCTAGACCAGACTGAGTTAATCATTCCTGCGGAAAGGTATGACATCATCTCTTTGGTACATAGAACTAGTCATATTTTTGAAGAAGAGTTCCAAGGGAATTCGGTAAATATAAAGGCGTCAATACCGGCTAATATACATGGAAAAATCAAAACCTTCATCGTCTCAGCCTGAAGAAACTCCTCAGGGCAAAGATATAAAGTTTTCTATCGCAGAGAACTTAAAAAAAGAACTTGAGAAACCATTAGATTCAGACTCTAAAGAAGCCTCTCTTGAAGAACCTAAACCAAGAGATGCGGCTCAAAGCTCTGTTGATGATGCAAAAATCATCTTTACAGAAGTCAGTGAAAGCACTGAAAAAGAAACTGATACTCAAGAGTTTGACATGATGACTCAGATACAGCTCCAGGTACCGAAAACTCAAAAACCGGATCTACCTCCAACTGAAGAAAAAAGCCAAACCAAAGCCATTCTCCCCAAAAACCCTAAAGCTCAAACAACTACATTTTCATACGAGATCTCTGAGCGTTACGCTGAATCCAGAACTGTTGGCCAAGGTGGCATGGGGCTGATAAGAGCGGTAGAAGATAAGAATCTTCACCGAACTTTAGCTATGAAAATTTTATCATCTAAATTTTTAGATGACCCCAGTATATCAAATGCTTTTATCGAAGAAGCGCGAATTACAGCTCAGCTTCAACACCCAAATATTATCCCTGTTCACGACATTGGCACAAATAAAGAAGACGGCTCACACTTTTACACAATGAAATTAGTCGATGGCGAATCCTTGCAGGACATCATCGACAAACTCAATGCAGACGACCAAGAGTATAAGAAAAAGTATAATCTATATTCTATCTTAAATATCTTTAGGAAAGTCTGTGATGCTGTTGCCTATGCTCACTCAAAAGGCATAATTCACCGAGATATAAAACCTGGAAACGTCATGGTTGGTCCATTCGGTGAAGTACTGCTCTTAGACTGGGGTTTGGCCAAGTACAACAATAGTGAAGAGCAAGAGTTAAACATAAAAGATAGACTTGCTGACGCTACTATTGAGTCCCCTCTTATGACTATGGACGGCATAATCAAGGGTAGCCTAGCTTATCTTTCTCCTGAACAGGCTGAAGGTGACATTAAAAATGTCGACCCTCAAACAGACATCTTCCTACTAGGTGCAACTCTTTACCATATGTTAACCCTTATCCCTCCTTACTCTAGCAAGAATATGGTTGAGATAATCTGTAAAGCAGAATCTGGAGACTTTATTCACCCAAATGAGATATCTGGCGGCAATAGAATACCTGAAGCCATAGTCAATCTCATACTGAAAGCCATGTCAGTGGACAAAGCTAAACGCTTCAAAACTGTCGATGAGATGATTCAAAAACTCTCTGACTATATTGAAGCCAGAAATGTTAGTGATGTCCGAACTTACCAGAAAAATGACTTATTAATTCACGATAACGATCTAGAAGACGATACATTTATCATCATCTCTGGTCGAGTCGAGATTTCTCGAGTAATCGATGGAAAGTCTACCGTTCTTGAAGTTCTTGAACACGGCGCTGTTTTTGGTGAGTTAGCCGCTTTGACTCATAGCCTTAGAACAGCAACCGCAAGAGCTCTGGAAGAAACTAAGGTTATGGTCATCTCCAAACAGCTTATGTTTGACGAGATCCGTAAACTCCCACCATGGTTAGAGAAAATCATTTTTAACCTTGCCGGCAAGATCAATTCTATGAATGATCGAATTCACCCATTCCTACTTTCTAACTGTAGTTTGCCTGTACTTAAACAGCTCTTGTATCTATTTAACTTAGTCAATACAAATCCGGACAACCAGAAAACTATTTCTATCGAGTATCTAGGTGTTATTCATGAAATCAGTCAAAACCTAGGTCTTTCGGCAAGTAGAATAGAAGAAGTAATCGATGTATTGGATAAGTATAACTTTGCTTTTAGAGAAAAGAATGGCCGTTTAAGCTTAGCTAGCCTTCCAAACTTAAAAGACTTAATAACCTACATTCGTCGAGAGCAGAACATCTCTGATGGTGTTGAATATACCGCGGTAGATATAGACATCCAGAAAGTTCCAATTCTAGACGATATCTACCAAGATATGTTGTCTCTTCACTACAACTAGATCTGTTCAGAAAGCAAACGGCTTGATTCTTCTTCGAGCCAATTGCTATATCTTTTCTCCATATCTTCTTCCCAGCGCTTTCTGTCATTACTACAGATATTTCTTTTATGCTGTAGTTCAGCAGACTGCTGCTCGTCTTCTTTCAACTGATCAAGTTCTTGTTTCTTTGCTGCTGCCTTAGAAAAGAACTGTTCTGTTGTTGCTGATTCAGTTGCTCCCTGACTTTCATTTTTCTTTTTCTCAAAAGCTGTTTCTGGGTTTATCAAAATATTACAAAAGGTCTTAAAATCTTTAAGAGGTAAGTCCGTTGTGGCAATTTTATTGTCAAGATATAAACGATTGGCCTGTAGTGACATAATAGCTGCTGACATCATCGCCACACTCAAGAGCAAGCCCTTCAAAAATCCAAAACCGAGAAAGTGTAAAATGATTATACCTACCCACATTGGAATGAGATACATTTCAAATGGAAAAACTTTCAATCGAGAGGAACTGCCTGCGGCTCGATCAT
>JAJPOQ010000054.1 GCA_021232515.1 Lentisphaeraceae bacterium | reverse complement strand
TCATAACGATCGCACAAAGATTTATGCGGACGGACAAGCTGGTGCCATATATGGTCAGTATCCACCAGCATTTAACGTTTGCCGTGAACCTGGTCAGTGGGAATACTTTGATATAGACTTCACTGCTCCGGAGTTTGATCTTCAGGGGAAACTTACGAGAAAAGCAACTATGACAGTTTACCACAATGGTATAAGAATCCATAAGGATGCTGTTTTATCTGGTCCGACAGCACATAAGAAAAGGCCTGACTATAAGTTTGTAGTTGAAGAAATTGTTAGCTTGCAGGATCATGGCAATAAGGTTCAATTTAGAAACTTTTGGTTTGTGGCGAAATAGAATTAGAGGTATTTATCAGACTATATATGACCCTGTTTTAAGTAGAGGCGTATTGTTCTATTTATAGTATTTTTTTTATATAGGTGTCAAAATATTGTGAATTGGCACTTAAGGAGAAAAGTAAATTATTTATAGGTTAATTATGTTTAGATACTCAATGTTGTTTCTGCTGTTTTGTCAGGTGTCAGTTTTCTCCCAAAATCAGGCAGCTTTAAAGTCAAAAATACAATCGACAAAAGGGCTTATAGCTTTCTGGGATTTTGAAAAAAATACAGATGGTCTTTGGGATTCTTATTTTGACAAAGATACTGGTGCAGTTTCTTATCCGGTATATCTGCGAAGTATTGGCGATGATCAACGTTACCTGCCCAGCACTTGGTCAAAAGGTGGTAAAGCTAAATTGCTGTATGATAAAACAGGTCCTCTAGGGAAAGCTGTAAAGTTTAATAAGGGGTACATCTTTGCTGAAGTACCGCGTGATAAATTCGATGAAACTCCTTTAGATATTTATGGTTATAAGCCCTTTACAATGATCTCATGGGTAAAGTTTGTTGGCAAACGCCACTTTGTCTCAGGTATCTGGGATGAGGGCGGTTGGGATAAATATGGCGGCCGTCGTCAATATGCGATCTTCGGTGGTTTATTTGGCTCTAAAGGAGTTATTGGCCATATATCGGCAACAGGAGCGTCTAGTTTTCCACAGTCGACGAAAAGAGGTTCTCAATATGCAAGAATTCACTCTGCAAACGGTATGAGTTTCAAGAATAATGAATGGGTAGCAACTGCCATCTCTTACGATCCAGTTAAAAAAGAGATAATGACTTATCAAGATGGACTCTTTGCGAGTAAGAAAATTAAAGATGGTATCATTGAAGATGTTTATAGCTACGGCAAGAAAATAGAGGCAAACCCATACAAGTTCACGCTACCGATTTATTCACCTAAAGCATTTATCCTAAAGTTTAATGGCTATGACTATAAAAAAGCGGTTAAAGAACACCGAGTTCAAATAGACTTACGCGCCAAAACAATTGAGTATGATAGAGATGGCGAGAGCAAACTCGACTTTGAATATGACTTTGAAGTCTTAAGAACTGGCAAAAGCCTTAGCGCTAAACCATTAGTTTTTAAATGCGTTAAGAACTTAAAGAATAAATTCGACTATGACGTCAAACCTGGTGATGTTTTAAGAGTTTCTTTTTATTCAAAGGCCGATGGTAAAAGAAGCAAGATTGGTAAGACGATAAACTATAACATCCGAGAAGGAGCTCCTTTCACATTTGGTCGTGCGCTCGGACTTGGTGGAGAAGAAGTTGATCATGGTACTCAGTTATTTATCGATGGCGTTGCTGTCTTTAATCGAGTGCTGTCTCCTGAAGAAATGAAACAATTGGCTAAGTAAACTTGGTTTCACTGAAATGGTTTTCAAAGAAAAATTGTTTTTCGGCTTATTAAGTTATAAGATTTGCCTGTGTTGTTAACGATATAGGTGTTGGAATGAAACTTTTTGTGCTCTTTATTTTTGGATTTTTGTTTGTTGGCTATAGTCAGCCTAAGGCTAGTGAAACATTTTTGTTATGGCCGGGAATACCACCTGGAGCATTGGAAGGAGATGACGCCCAAGCTAAGAAGCAAATGAAGTCTCTAATAGACGGCACTTACAAAATCCCTAAGGGCAATAGACGAGATACCAGAGTACCAGCCGTCGATGTTTATCTTCCTGAGAAATCTAAGCAAAATGGTTCCTCAATTGTTATGTACTGTGGTGGCGGATACGGAGCAGTCTGTATAGAAATTGAAGGCTTGCCAATGGCCAAGTTTTTAAATGAAAATGGTATCTCTGTTTTTATGGTGAGCTACCGCTGTAAACCTTTTAAGCATCCGGTGCCATTCTGGGATGTGCAAAGAGCTATTCGTTTAGTTCGCAGTCGAGCCGATGAGTTTAATATAAAGGCAGACCAAATTGGTATTATGGGTTTTTCTGCAGGAGGACATGTAACCTCAACTCTTAGCGTTCACTACAAAGAAAGTTTCGGTCGCGAAGGAATAGATGAAGTCGATAAGATAAGTGCCCGCCCAGACTTTAGTTGCCTTATTTATCCGGTTATCTCACTTCGCAAAGACATAACACACCATGGTAGTCGTCGCAACTTACTAGGTGAGCAGGACACTGAAGAATTAGTTGCCAAGTTATCGAACGATGAACAAGTAAACAGTGAAACGCCGCCGGCGTTTTTAGCTCATGCGAAAACAGATAAAGTTGTTAAGATTATAAACTCTCAGCGTTACCATGATGCATGTGTGAAGCATGGAGTGAAATCTAAGTTGGTGATCCACGAAAAAGGTAAACATGGACCAGGCTTCTGGCAAGGTAAGCCGTCAATTAAGAATGCAGGAGAAGATTATGCACAGGCTATGGTCGACTGGATTGACAGTTTATTTAAAACAGAACTGTCAAAGTAGGCGTCTTAGCCATTTGGGAATTGGCGGCAGTATTCGTAGATAGCAAGTGACGTTGCTGTTGCCACATTGTATGAAAAGGGCATTCCCCAAACAGGGATCTCAACGACAGCATCAAGTAAATCTAGACACTCTTGAGTCAGTCCTTCTCTTTCAGCGCCAACAACGATAACAGTTTTCTTTGGAAACTCATAGTCAGCTAAAGTTGTTGAGTTCGTTGTTTGCTCAAGACCAACTAAATTGTAGCCTTCTTTTTTTAGTTTCTTGAGAACAGGAGGGAGGCTGTTTTTTACAGTTAACTTCACATTCTCAGTACTGTCACGAGCAATAGAACTTTTAATCTTGGCATTTCCCGTCGCTATAACTTCTTTAACACCAGAGCATCCAGCCATTCTTAAAATTGTCGAAAGGTTTACATGACTGCTCAAAGGACTACAGGCAATAAGTAATGGACGTTCTTCGTCTAAAACCAGTAAAGGCTTGTGACGGATGTGTTCAAATTTAGCGATGGTGAAACTCCTTCATATGTATTTTTGCGATAAAATAGCACAGAGTTGGCAGTTTGACTTGAGCAGATAAATATCTTTTTAAGAAATGGTTTTCTTAGGCGTACCTTTAGGTATGTAAAGGTTTATATGGCGTACCTAAAGGCACGTAAAAATCTTGTTTGTATTTCCCCGCATTAAAATACGGGTCTATCGTTCTTTCGTCCCTTTGGGACTTTGATATTCATTAAATGCATAAACCTGTGTGAATGAATTAATTTTGGGCAAACTTCGATCTTGGTTCTTAGTCCTGTAAGGACGTAATAATGATAGCCTCAGATTTCAATCTGAGGTTGATGAGCACAACATCGAGGCGTGCCTTTAGGTACGCAAGATATAGCATCTTCCCAGACAGAGGAGATCAGACTCCATTAGTATGAAATTCTGGTTTTAAAATTGTACTTTTAGGTCGCTTATGTCATGCTCGTTAAGTTCGTGGAGTATGAAAAATAAGAGTTTTGAAGTTTTTGTGAGAATAGATTTAAGATACTTGAAACTATTTTCACCTTAGCTGTATAGGAACGCCTTTGGTTTGAATTCTATTATATAGAAATGACCAATGATTACACGTTCTCATGACTTCAAAAGAAATGTTGGATTTTTAAAGAAACACAAGGAATTAACAATGAAGAAAGCACTTTTACTTTTATTATTTTTAAGCTCGTTTGCCATGGCTCAAAAGAAAGTTCTTTATTTTACCCACGAACCGGGTAAGTATCATAAATATACTCCTCAGAAAGAAATCTTTATCAAACTAGCAGAAAAAGCTGGTTGGGACTTAACTGTTTCCACAGGTATGCATGATCCACAAATTGAAGCTTTAAGAAACCCAGATTTAACTAAGGGTTTCGATGCGGTTGTATATAACTTCTGTTTTGCTAAGAGCAATGACCTCGTAGCAGTTTCAAACGTCATCGCTCAAACTCGCGAAAAGGGGACACCGTCTATGCTGATTCACTGTAGTATGCATAGTTTCTGGAGTACTTATAAAACTGGCAACAAAGGCAGACCTGCTACAGGCGTAGCTAAACCAGATCCAAAAGTTTTCGCAAAATGGAATAAAGAAAATCCAGGTAAAGAGTTTCCGGTTTGGGGGGATTATACTGGAGTAGCTTCGACTTTTCACGGTCCAAAAGCTCCTATCCAGATAACGAAGTGTTGTGAACACGAGTCAACTAAAGCTATTAGTGCTGATGGTTATATGACTGCGACAGCAGAGCTTTATAACAATTTTTATGTTCTCGATTCAGTTAAACCAATCCTTAAAGGAACTCAAACTGCTTATCCTTCTGCTATCTCTAGAAAGTTGGCCAAAGGTAAAGAGTTGACTGAAAAAGAGAAGAATACTCCAAAGAAGACTGAAGAAGCAATCGTTATGTGGGAAGTCCCACAGGGGAAGTCTAAAGTTCTTGGTTTAACTCTTGGACATGGCGAAGAAGAGTGGAATCAGCCAGAGTTTCAAAGCCTAATTATTGATGGCGTAAATTACTTATTTAAAAAATAATAATTACCCTCTAAAAGTTTAAAGCCGCAGTTCATGTTTCAGCGGCTTTTTTGTTTGTACTTGCATAAGCCACACAAACGATTATTTATTTCATCAACAATCCATTTGGAGTAAATAGTTTGTCTCAGAAAGTTCTATTTGTCACACCGCCTTTGACGCAGTTAAATACACCTTACCCGGCGACTGCTTATATAAAGTATTTTCTCAAAGGACGTGGGTACGAAGTTGAGCAAGTAGACTTGGGTATAGAGCTGATTCTTGAGATTTTTTCCAAACAAGGGTTAACCGACTTATTTTCCCAAGTAGAAGAACCTACCTCAGAGAATTGTGACCGAATATTCTCCATGCAGCAAGCTTACACGACGTCCATCGGCGCTGTTATTCGCTACCTTCAAAATAAAGATTTAACTTTAGCTCACCGTATTTGTTCTAGAAATTTTCTTCCGGAAGCACGGCGCTTTGCTGTTCTTGATGAAATGGATTCCAGTTTATTTGGCAAGATGGCCGTCGAAGACAAAGCCCGCTTTATTGCCACTTTGTATATGGAAGATCTTGGTGACTTTATCCGTGAGAATATCGATTCGGGCTTTGGTTTTAGTCGTTATCAGGAAAAGATCTCTGTTGCGGCAAGTTCGTTCGATGCTTTGGACAAAAGCCTGAATACACCCGGTTCGTATATAGACGAGATAATCCTTCGTTTATTTGAAGAGAAAGTCAAAGTCT
>JAJPOQ010000048.1 GCA_021232515.1 Lentisphaeraceae bacterium | reverse complement strand
AAGCTGACCGAGGCTATTTGGCACACTATTATTATATGGATACAATATTTTAAGACGAGAAAGTTAAAGCGAATTGATGAGATTGGATAAGTGATTGATAAAGGTTTAAAACACTGAATAAATTATTCAGCAAGTCTTAAGTAGATTTACAGATCACGAAATTAGGCAAGCTGATAACACTATTGATACCTAACTTTATCAATATGTTAAGTAGAAACTGAGGGTTTTATACATTTATGAGAGTCTGAAGTTTTAATTCAGAATGCTTTGTAAGCTCTCCAAATGCTTAATAATTATGGGATTGTAAAAGAAAGATGTTTAGTGCCTTATTAATTTCTGTTAAAATGAATTTATGTATTTGCAGGAAATGTAAAGGTACGTTAGAGTACGCGTTCCGTATTTTTGTGAAGTAAAACTAAGATTTTACATATTTGATATACTAAGGTTAAGTTTATGGTCAAAATAAGACTAAAAAGAACAGGCAAGAAGAATGCTCCTTGCTACAGAGTAGTTGTGGCAGACAGCCGCAGCCCTCGTGACGGTAAAGTTATCGAGATTGTTGGTCTATATGATCCACGTCAATCTAGCGAAACTTTAAAGATGGATAGAATTGATTACTGGCTATCTAACGGTGCTCAACCAACTGAAACAGTTGCTGACATCATTAGAAGAGTTAAAACTGGCGAGCCTACTTGTGGTTACAAAGGTAAAAAGAAGCCTGAAGACGCTGCTGCTAAAGCTGCTGCTGAAACGGCCGAAGAAGTTACTGAAGAAGCTACAGAAGAAGCTGCCGAAACAGCAGAAGGTTAGTATATGCTAGGCTTTTTTAAAAAGCTGTTTTCTGGTGGAGATGACTCTGGACTAGAGTTTGATCTTAAGCCAACTGGTAGCGTAAAAGATCTTGAGACATTTGTCAGATACGTCGTTTGTAATCTGGTTGACAAGCCTCAAGTGGTAACGATTGAAAGTGAACAACGAGAAAAAGTTCTTGTGATCAAAGTTGTATGTCAGAAAGAAGACGTTGGTAAGATAATTGGCAAGAACGGCAAGACTATCGAAGCGATTCGTTCATTAGTAAATGGTGCAGCTGGCAGACTTGGTACGAGAGCAAACGTGGAAGTTGCTGATTAAAAGTGGCTCTTAAGCTAGATATAATCACCATTTTCCCGGAAATATTCTTTGGACCTTTTGATGCCTCTATTATAAAGAGGGCAAGAGATAAAGGTCTGGTCGATATCAACGTGATTAATTTACGTGACTTTGCTTATAACAAGCATAAGGCAGTTGATGATCGACCTTATGGCGGAGGACCAGGTATGGTTATGACACCAGAACCTTTGTTCGAAGCTGTAAAATCGGTTAAGACACCGGAAAGCACAGTGCTTATGATGGCCCCTCAAGGAGAGGTCTTCAAACAAGGAGTGGCCGAAGAGCTAAAAGAAGAATCGCATTTGATTTTTATTTGTGGCCACTACGAAGGAATAGATGATCGAGTTAGAGAAGCTCTGGTAGATAGAGTTATTTCTATAGGTGACTTTATTCTGAGCAATGGAAATATTGCCGCGATGATTATATCGGATGCGGTGATAAGATTGTTACCGGGAGCTCTTGGTTGCGGCGAGTCTGCAGTCACGGAGTCTTTTAGTGATGGATTGTTGGAGCATCCACAATTCACTAGACCGGAAGTTTTTGAAGGAATGGAAGTGCCGAAAGTTTTACTTTCAGGCGACCATAAGAAAATAGAAGAATGGCGAAATGAGCAGTCGTTGTTGCTGACAAAGCAGAGACGACCAGATTTATTTAAGGAGAGTTAAATGAACTTGCTAGATAAAATTAGTCGTGAAAACGTCAAAACAGACGTAGCAGACTTCAGTGTCGGCGACACAGTTAAAGTAAACGTAAAGATTACTGAAGGTACTAACACTCGTATCCAGGCTTTCAGCGGTGTTGTTATCGCTAGAAAAGGTGCCGGTATTGCTGAGACTTTCACAGTTCGTCGCGTTACTTTTGGCCAAGGTGTTGAGAGAGTTTTTCCTGTCAACTCACCAATGGTAGACAGCATCGACGTTGAACGTCGTGGTATCGTACGTAGAGCTAAGCTTTACTACCTACGTGATAAAGTCGGTAAGTCTGCGCGTATCACTGAAAAACGCGACTACTAAGATTTTTCAAAAATCATTGAAGCAGCCTGAGCTTTTCCCCGATGTCGAGGAAGGCCCTTATTTTTTCGAAGATGAGGCCGTAAAGCAAGGCTGCTTTTCTATTGCTGGTGTTGATGAAGCAGGCAGAGGTCCACTCGCTGGTCCAGTTGTTGCAGGCGCCGTCATAATCGACCGAGCTAAAGGTCCACTTCCCGAAGGAATCGACGATTCCAAAAAGCTTACTCCAGCTAAGCGCGCTAAACTCTTTATAGAACTACAGTCTCATCCAGCGATTACCTGGGCTGTTGGCATAGTAGATGCCAAAGAGATAGACTCTATAAATATCCTAAATGCAACGCACCTTGCCATGAAAAAAGCAGTAGAAGCTTTGGACTTAAAAGCTGACCATTGTTTGGTTGATGGCTTGCCGATTAGAGGTCTGCCAGTAGATCATACTGCAATCGTCAAAGGCGATAGTCGTAGCGCAAGTATAGCGGCAGCGAGTATTTTCGCTAAAGAAACTCGTGATCAGATGATGGTCGAGTACGACGACAAATATCCAGGGTATAGCTTTGCTAAGCATAAAGGGTATGGGACGAAAGTTCATACTGAGGCCCTAGATAAACTGGGTCCATGTCCAATTCATAGACTCTCTTTTTCTCCAGTCGCAAAAGCAGCTAAAAAACACAAGTAAACTTCATTCTCCGCATAGCTTTTTATAACTGGTCATAATCTAGTCGGTCTACCTTGCAGCAGGCAAAGGTATGGTTATATTTCCAGACACAAATTTTCGAATGAAAATAATTTTAACTTTCTGGGATATAAAGCCTTCAGGAGCAAAAGATGTCTGTACTACAAGACTATTTAAAAGCAAAAATTGAATCAGGAGAGGAACTCTCCACAGGCATGGTAGCATACCTTGCAAACCTTGAACAAGTTTCTAAAGTTGACAAAGCCGTCGTTAGAAGTGTGATACAAGAGCTTGAAGACCAGCGCTCAAACTTAAAAATGATTGCTTCTGAAAACTACTGTTCACTATCTACTCAACTTGCACTTGGTAACCTTCTTACAGATAAATATGCTGAAGGTTTCCCAAACCACCGTTACTATGCTGGTTGTGATAACATCGATGACATCGAAGCTCAAGCATGCAAAGAAGCTTGTGACCTTTTCGGCGCAGAGCATGCTTATGTTCAGCCTCACTCAGGTGCAGATGCAAATATGGTTGCTTACTGGGCGATCTTAACGAAAGTTATCCAAGAGCCATGGCTACAAGAGATCGGTGAGACTAACGTTGCAAATCTATCAGACTCTGATTGGGCTGATCTGAGAGCTAAACTTGGTAACCAAAAACTATTTGGTCTTAACTACTACTCAGGTGGTCACCTAACTCACGGTTACCGTCATAACATGTCAGCTAGAATGTTCGATGCATACACTTATGATGTTGATAAAGAAACTCAGCTTCTTGATTACGATGAGATCCGTAAACAAGCAGAAGAGATAAAGCCAACAATTTTCTTAGCTGGTTACTCAGCTTATCCACGTAAAGTTAACTTCCGCATCATGAAAGAAATCGCTGACAGCGTTGGTGCAACTTTCATGGTAGATATGGCTCACTTTGCAGGACTTGTTGCAGGTAAGGCGTTCACTGGTGATTTTGATCCGATCAAATGGGCCGATGTAGTAACAACTACGACTCATAAAACTTTAAGAGGTCCTCGTGGCGGTATGGTTCTTTGTAAGAAAGAATTTGCTGAGATCGTTGACCAAGGCTGCCCACTAGTACTTGGTGGTCCTTTAGCTCACAGTATCGCAGCTAAAGCTATAGCATTTAAAGAAGCAAACACTACAGAGTTCCAAGAGTATGCAAAGAACATCGTTGCTAACTCAGAAGCTTTGGCGGGTGCTCTTATGGAAAAAGGCATAAAGCTTACAAGTAATGGTACAGAAAATCACTTGATGGTTTTAGATGTATCTGGCTTTGGTATCACTGGTCGTCAAGCAGAGAATGCTGTGCGAGAAGCTGGTATAACTTTAAATAGAAACTCACTGCCTTTCGATCCAAATGGCGCATGGTATACATCTGGTTTAAGAATCGGAACTCCGGCTCTGACAACTCTTGGTATGGGCCCTGAGGAAATGAAAGAAATAGCTGATGTCGTTTATCAGATCTTAAATGCGACAAAAGCAAATACTATTGAGAAAGGCGCTAACGCCGGTAAGAAATCTAAAGCAAAAGCAACGACTGATCAAGCAGTCCTTGCATCTTGTAGTGAACGAGTTAGTAACCTGCTTGGCAGGTTTCCGCTTTACCCAGAAATCGAAACTGAAGTTTTGAAAAAACTTCTTGATTAGGGTCACTGACAAGTAGGTAATAAATTTAAAAAGCGGGCGCCTGTTAACTCAGGCGCTTTTGCTGTATCTAAGAGATTAGATAAAAAAGAATTTTAAAGATTATTGGAAGATGTAAAATGAATGGCGCAGAAGCCTTAATTAAATGTTTGGAAATGCAGGATGTAGAGTACATCTTCGGCTACTCAGGTGGTGCTGCAATTCCTATCTTTGACGCGATCATAACAACTAAGACTAAAATCAAAATGATTCTAGTTAGGCACGAACAGGGTGCAACTCACATGGCCGATGGTTATGCGAGAGTAACCGGTAAGCCTGGTGTTGTTTTGGTTACAAGTGGTCCTGGTGCGACCAACACTATTACAGGATTAATCACAGCTCAGATGGATTCTGTGCCGATGATTGTTATCTGTGGTCAAACAATTAGCCCTATGCTAGGTAAAGATGCTTTCCAGGAAGCGGATGTATTTGGTATTTCTCTACCAGTTGTGAAGCACAGTTACCTAGTCAAAGAAACAGAAGACATTCCAAGAATCATTCATGAGTCTTTCCACATAAGTAACACTGGAAGACCAGGTCCTGTATTAATCGATGTTCCTAAAGATATTTCTTCAGCAGAAGCTGAGTTCGATTTATCTCCAGAACTTGATTTACCGGGCTACAGTTACCCTTCATATGGCGATACTGAGATAATTAAAGAAATAGCTAAAGCACTAGGTAAAGCTAGAAAGCCACTTCTACTTGTTGGTCACGGCGCAGTTCTGTCAAAAGCAGATGCGGTCATAACTAAATTTGCTGAAACTCTAAACTGTCCAGTAGTTACAACAGTTCTTGGTAAAGGTGCTTTCCCAGAAACTCACGACCTTTCACTAGGTTGGCTTGGTATGCACGGTACAGCTTATGCAAATAAAGCTATTTTAGAGTGTGACTTACTATTTTCTATAGGTTCTCGTTGGGACGACAGAATTGTTGGTAAGTTAGATGAGTTCTGTAAAGACGCTGTGAAAATCCATGTCGATATCGATCCTGCCGAAGAAGGCAAGATGGTTGTTCCGGACATCTTCTGTTGTGGTGATGCTAAGCTTGTAATTGACGAACTCACTGGTTACTGCAAAAAGCTAGATATCGATGACTGGGTAGCTAAGTGTATGAAGTTCAAAAAGGACTTCCCACTTAGAGCACCAGTGGTAGAAGGCAAGCTGACCATGCAAGAGATTTTAAAAGAGCTGGATAGACTTACTGATAGTAATGTTCCAGTTTCTACTGACGTCGGTCAGCACCAAATGTTTGCTGCTCAATTCATGAAAACTCGTAAAGGTTTTGACTGGATGAGTTCAGGCGGTGCAGGTACTATGGGTTATGGTTTTCCAGCTGCTATAGGTGCTGCTTTTGGTCGTCCAAATGAACCGGTAATCGCAGTTTGTGGCGATGGTGGCTTTCAAATGACTATGGCTGAGATGGCGACTGCTGCTATTCACAACCTTCCAGTTAAGTGTTTAGTACTTAATAATAGTTACCTAGGCATGGTTCGTCAGTGGCAAGAGCTGTTCTTCGACAACCGCCTCAGTGGTGTTGACCTTGAAGGTAATCCTGACTTTGTGAAATTTGCCGAGTGTTATGAAGGTGCCAAAGGTTTCAGAATTACTAAGTCATCTGAAGTAACCAAAGTTCTCAAAGAAGCTTTAGCTTATAATGAAGGGCCTTGCGTAATTGAAGCAGTCGTTGATAAAACAGATAATGTTTATCCGATGATCCCTTCAGGTGCACCTTACACTAAGATGCTTTTAGAGGCTCCTACAGAGAAACTCGAAAAGCCAACTGGTTCTACTTAGGAGGAAATGATGACTGACAAGAACCATACTATTAGTATTTTTGTAGTGAATAAGCCTGGTGTTCTTATGAGAGTAGCTCAGGTTTTTTCTAGACGTTGTTATAACATTGATTCACTAGTTGTTTCTTCAGGTTTTGATGATCGTTTTGCTAGAATGACGATCACAGCTCAGGGAGATGCAGGGAATCTTGATCAAATCAAAAAGCAACTTAGTAAATTAGTTGATGTTATGCACTGTATCGAGCATGACGACAGCAACTCTATCATCAAAGAAATGGCTTTGATCAAAGTTGGCTTTAAATTGACTCAGAGAGCTGAGATCCTACAAATTGTTGAACATTTCGCCTGCAAGACTGTTGATATGACAAATAATTCAATGGTTATACAAGCAACTGGTGATTCTGCTAAGTTGGATGCAATGATCGAATTGCTCAGAGATTATAAAATTATTGAGCTAGTTAGAACGGGTAAAGTTCTTATGGCTCGCGGTGATTCAGAAACTTAAAATTTTTAAAAGGAAGAGACATGTCTCGTACACATAATATTGCTGTAATCGGCGGTGACGGTATTGGTCCTGAAGTAACTAAAGTTGCTCTAGACGCTGCTCAGTCACAAGCTGACAAGTACGGTTTCACTTTAAACCTTACAGATTTCCCACAAAGTGGTGCTCACTACCTTAAGACTGGTGAAGTTTTAAATGACGATACTCTTGAGAACCTCAAGAAGTATGACGCTATTTACCTTGGTGCAGTTGGCCACCCAGATGTTAAACCTGGTATCATTGAAAAAGGTCTTCTTCTTAAACTTCGTTTTGAGCTAGATCAGTACATAAACCTTCGTCCAGTTAAGCTTTACAGTGGTGTTGACTCTCCACTTAAAGATGTGACTCCAGCTGACATCGACTACGTATGTGTTCGTGAAAACACTGGTGGTCTTTATAGTGGCGTTGGTGGTTTCAACATGAAAGGTTCAAAAGACGAAGTCGCTATACAGTCTATGGTTTATAACCGTACACAAGTTGAGCGTTGCCTACGTTATGCTTTTGAGTTAGCAGCTAGCCGTCCTCGTAAGACTCTTGCGATGGTTGGTAAGACTAATGTTCTTACATATGTTTTTGATCTTTGGGATCGCGTATTTAACGAGCTTGGTGAAAAAGAATTCCCAGAAGTTAAGCGTGAGTACTATCACGTTGACGCTGTTTGTATGTTCATGGTTAAAGACCCAGCACGTTTCGACGTTATGGTTACTTCTAACATGTTCGGCGACATCGTAACTGACCTTGGTGCTGAAACTCAAGGTGGTATGGGTATGGCTGCTAGTGGTAACATCAACCCAACTAAGTCTACTCCATCTATGTTTGAACCAGTACACGGTTCTGCTCCAGACATCGCTGGTCAAAACAAAGCAAATCCTATCGCTGCTATCATGAGTGCTCGTATGATGCTTGAGTTCCTTGGTGAACAAGAAGCTGCAGATGACCTAGATAAAGCAATCGATAAGTACACTGCAACTCAGCCGCTAACCTTGTCTACGACTGAGTCAGCTGCTAAGTTTATGGAAATTCTTAAAGGCTAATTTACTTGATGAAAGACAACAAGATAAACGCAATCGTCAGTTTGCTGGAAGATGATTCTTCTGAAGTTCGTCGTATGATGGCCGATCAGTTGAAGTCATTTTCTATGGATGATTTACAGTTACTTTGCGAAAAAGCGCGAGATATAAATATTGAAGTATCTTTGCACCTTGAAGAAATTCGCCAAGATAAACTGTATGAGCATTTTGTTGTCGATCTGAAAAAGAAAATTGCTGACAATGAACTAGATATGGAGAGCCTTACGGTTTTCCTGTCTAGGTTTATTAATCCTTCTATCAAAGAGTCTGATGTCGTTTTACAGATAACCGAACTCACAGAGTCTTGCCAAGAATTCTTGGATGAGCACTATGATCTTGATAGAGGTGTTGCCCTGGCTAAATTTTTAGGAACTAAGCTAAAATTTACCGGTAACAAAAAACAGTACTACGCTGTCGGAAACTCTTCGATTAGTTGTTTGCTGGAGAGTAAAAAGGCTTTGCCAATCACCCTATCAGCGCTTTATATCATCGTAGGTGATCGCCTTGGTATAGATATACGAGGAATAGCTCTGCCATCGCACTTTATTGTTGGAGTTTTTGACAATGATGACGATGTGACTTATATAAATCCATTCGACTCTGGAAAAGTTATAAATCTCGAGACATGCCGTGCTATCGCTCGTCGTGCGGGTTATCCTTTTTCAGAAGATATGATGGAGCCAGTCGGTTCTCGAGTTATTTTTATGAGAATGCTAAACAATCTTAAGTACGTTTATTCTCGTGAAAACAAGCAGTTTGAAATGAATAAAATTCAGAAACTAGTGAAAGTTTGGACTGAAAGAGTCTTTCGCCAAGTACCTTAAAGTCGTTGAATTTTTTGGGTCATAGCACTCATGATGTTTTTCGTACTGAAGTCTCGAATTTTAAGGACAGGTCGATCAAACCTTAGAACTATATCTTGATTGACGGCACCATTTCTATTTTTAAGAATCGATAAAGTTAGATCCACCAATCGATCATTTACTTTGACCCCTTGTCCTGCTTTGATCATGGACTTGTTATATAGACCTAAGATAAGGTTGGCGTCTTGCTCTATGTCGCCAGCATCTCGTAACTGATCAAGCTTTACAGCTTCGCCGGCTTTGCTTTTTTCGAGTTGAGCTCCAAGGATAATCGGGATCTTAAAAGATTTAGCCATTCTTAACAGTTCATTGGAGACTATCTGTAGTTCTCTTTGACGATCTAAGTCACACTTCTTAAGTTTCATTTTTTGGACATAGTCAATAAATACACCACCTATGTCACCACTCTTGCTAAGGAACTCAAGCTCTTTATGAAGGTCATCTAGATCGGGGCCGTGATCCAAAAGCCATAGTCTTTTACTTTCAGTTAAACTTTCAAGTTGTTTAACAGCGTCATCTATGGCAGGTCGATCAGAATTCTTATTTTTCATCATCTTTTCAAAGAAGGCAAAATTGTTGATTTCATCTTCACAGTGTTCACTTAGATTCATGATGATTTTTAAGGCTAAGTGTTTACTGTTCTCTTCATATGAATAAAAGAGAAACTGTTTCTTTGGGTACTGTTTTACGCTATTGATAAAAAGGTTTAGTAAAACACTCGTTTTGCCATGAGATGGTTGACCAGCGACAATGGTTATGGCTTCTTGAGGAATTCGTATAAGTTTGTCTACTGCTGGCCAGCTAGTTTTGAGGCCTTCTGCATTGTTGCTTATTTCTTCTTTGAGATCAACGAGACTATAGGGTCGCATTTCTCGAATATCTTTTTCGCGATCTAGCCCACGAGTCTTATCCGTAATGAACTTATTTAGTTCTTCAAGTTTATTCTGCTTTAGTAAGTTTGAGCCGTATTCTAAAAGCTCTTGTAGCCCGTTTTCAAGCATGTCTCTAGCTTGATCAAATTGAAAATCTTCTTGGTTAGATGTAAATGGATCGAATTCTTCTGACATATTTGCCTTCCCCAAAGTAAAATTTAGTCATTTTACTCTACTTTCTAATAGATCTGCCACAAAATTTTTTAATAAAAAATAATCAATCCAGATATTGAGACGATCAATTCACGGAGGCTCTTTTATATGGGCGAATTACCAGTATCTTATCGCAATAAAATTTTTAAACATATTTTCGGATTATAGAATGAATTCAGAAACACTCGCAATTTCTAGTAAGAATCTCATCCCAGGTGGTGTGAACTCTCCGGTAAGAGCCTTCAATGCAGTTGGCGGCCAGCCTATGTTTTTTAACAAGGCAGTGGGCCCATATATCTACAATGTTGAAGGAGAAGAGATACTCGATTTTGTTTTATCTTGGGGTCCAGGCGTTCTAGGTCATGCACCAACAAGAATTGTGAAAGCAGTTCAGGAAGAAGTCGAAGGTGGTTTCTGTTACGGTATGGCATCTCCTCTCGAGTGTGACTTAGCACAGTATGTTTGTGATAAAGTTGATGGCTTAGAAATGGTTCGTTTTGTGAACTCTGGTACTGAAGCAACTATGAGTGCTATACGTTTAGCACGTGGTTTTACGGGTAAATCTGACTTTGTAAAGTTTGAAGGTTGTTACCATGGTCACTCAGATGGATTGTTGGTGAAAGCTGGTTCTGGCGTTGCGACTTTTGGAGAAGCGTCATCTGCCGGCGTACCAGAAGGTTATACTAAGCATACTATTTCAGTTCCATTCAACGACCTTTCAGCAACACGTAAAGCTTTTGAAAATGGCGATATTGCCGCTGTTATCATTGAACCTGTTCCAGGGAATATGGGCGTTGTTCCAACTAAAGATGGTTTTCTACAAGGCTTGAGAGACTTATGTGATGAATTTGGCGCACTTCTTATTTTTGATGAAGTTATGTGCGGCTTTAGAGTTTCTCAAACTACCGCTGCTCACAGATATGGCGTAAATCCAGATTTATTTTGCTTCGGTAAAGTCATTGGTGGCGGTATGCCAGTTGGTGCTTTTGGTGGTCGCAAAGAAGTTATGGAGAAACTTGCTCCATCTGGCTCTGTTTATCAAGCAGGAACTTTATCAGGTAATCCTATCGCGATGAGAGCAGGCCTCGAAACTTTAAAAGAGTTTTATGAAAGTGATTGCTTCGCAAAAATGGACGCTATCGGTGCAAAGCTTGAAAGCACAGTTCGTGAACTTATCGCAATAAGAGACGATGTGAAGTTTTCTCGAATCGGTTCGATGTTCACTTTATTCTTCCATAGTGGAGACGAGATAGAAAACGTTGAAGACGTCGGTAAATGTGACTTTGATCGTTTCGGTAGATTTTTTAATTTTATGCTAAGAGAAAAGAAGATTCTTCTGCCTCCTTCACAGTACGAATCAAACTTCTTGTCTAGTGTTCATACAGAAGAACACATGAATCGTTATGTTGAAGGTCTTAAAGAATTTTTTAGTCAGGAGAATAAATAATGGGTTTATTATTAGATGTAATTGAAGGCAAAGAAGTTCCTTATACACCAACTTGGTTGATGCGCCAAGCAGGTCGTTATATGCCAGAATATAGAGCAGTTAGAAGTCAACATTCTTTCTTAGATATGTGCTACAAAGCTGAAGTTGCTTGTGAAGTGACTATGCAGCCAATCGATATACTTGATGTTGATGCGGCCATCTTATTCTCAGATATACTTCCTCCGCTTATTCCTATGGGGTTAGACCTAGAGTACATACCAGGAACTGGTCCGGTTATTAATAATCCTATTCGTTGTGAAAAAGACTTAGAAAGACTAAACTTTTCTCCAGACCTAAAGTTCTTTCAGTACATCCAAGATGCTGTGAGCATGATTCGCGGTAAATTGCCTAAAGAGAAGGATCTTATCGGTTTCGCTGGTGCTCCATTTACTATGGCAAGTTATGCTATAGAAGGTGGTGGTTCTAAGAGTTATGAGCATATCAAAACTCTTATGTATAGAGAACCTAAGACTTTCCATAAGCTTATGCAGCTCATAACGGATGTGACTAAGACTTACTTGAAAATGCAGCTAGATGCAGGTGCTCAAATGGTTCAAATTTTTGATTCATGGGGCGGAGTTCTAAGTCGTGAAGATTACTTGAAAAATGCTCACCCATATAGCTGTGAAATCATCTCATGGTTAAAGAAACAAGCATCTAAGCCAGTAATTCATTTTGTTAAAGGTGCAGGTTCTTGGTTTGATGCAGCTTCAAATTCAGAGGCGGATGTTTGTGGCGTTGATTGGACTTTGGATTTAGATCTTGCTTTTAAGGCCTGTAACAATTCTAAAGTTCTTCAGGGAAATCTTGATCCGATTGCACTTTTTGCTCCACAAGAAGTTATTGAGCAAAAATTGAAATTGATCTTAGATCAAGCAAAAGGTGGTAAAGGTCATATTTTCAACCTTGGTCACGGCATTATACCGAAGACTCCAGTTGAAAACGTAAAGTTTGTCGTGGATAAAGTTCGTGAGCTAAGCGCTCGTTAACTTACTTTGATATTTTGTCCAGTATAGTCTATCTCATTGATGATAGTCATATTGGACTGAGAGCAGGTGACGAATGTTTTTATGGCGTCGTCGCCGTTCTCGACACTTCCTGCAAAGCCCGACCTTAAGGGAATGCAACCTTCCGTAGGAGCTTCAGCATCCCAGACAAGTGGAGGGCTGATTCTTACTTCTCCAAATGTTTTCTTAAAACAATCGTGCGTCATTATCTCACCCGCAACGACATTCGCTATTTCACCAAGTGTTGAGTGAAGAAGCTTTCGTTGAGTGATTTCATTTTGAGTATAAATCTGAATAGTATCTAAAAAGTGAGTTGCAGCCTCTCCATTAAAACTGAGGATGAGTTCGCCTTCTACCGTGACTCCTCTGAGCTGTATGTAGACCATATACTTATCTGCAGGAGGTATGCTTACAGGATGGAGATTTTGTTGATTTGAAACGAATGTATGACCAAACATCTTAGTGATCATATCGCACAAAACGTAGTTTACATCTGGAACGATTTCGGAAACCACTTTATCCTCCTTCCTCTTCATGTGAAATTTTGCAACCCGCCAGTGTTGCCTATAATTCTAAGATATGGAGTGTGGGAAAGTGATGCAAACTTTTTATATCTTTGCAGCACAAAATTCTTTTTAAGGTGCTCGGTGTATACCTATCCAAGCTTGGTAAGTCCCTTTTTCACCTGAGATAGTCTCAGAGAGTGTTTGCCACTTGTAGTAGGCAGGGTCTATGGTCAAAGTTGTCGGCTTGTTTTCACCAGTGATAACATAAATAGTTTTGGGCAGTTCTTCTTTTTCAGGGTCCAGATCTTTATTTGCTAAGAGTACTCTTCGGTTTGTATAGAACATGATCTGAGAATTGAGATCCCCAGTGAAGTTATACACTGTAGCTTCTTCAGGAACTTCAGTTGTTAAGCTTCTACCTATCACTTTGTTCGTTACAGTACCCTCCTGAGGTAAGCTGTTGAAGGTGATTATTGACCAATGACCAAGGACGACCATACACATGATTTTTAACCATACAGGGTACTCACGACCTTTGAGTAGGATGAAGATCGCAAGTAGTATCGCTAAAACAGCAATACCAGAGTTGAGGTAGATCCAATTTTTGGAAATATTTAAATCAAAAGTACCGAAAATATTTAAACCAAAGAAAATCAACCAACCAATATTTACAATAAGAATTATTGCATAAGTAAATCGTACTAGTTTACGAATTGGAATGTGGTGCCTTCGGACTAAAATTTGATAATGTAGTCCAGTCATGATCGCAATAGGTACTAAGACTGGTAGTAGGAAGATCGGTGAACTACCAGGAAGTAACCAGAAAACGATAAATAAACTGACAGATATAGTTCTTAGATAATGGAATAAGATGTGGTCTTTCTCCATAGGTTGAAACGCGGCACAAAAGGCTGGCCAACTGAAGAAGGTCCAAGGTAGTAGTAGATAAAGTGCAGTGAATGGGAAGTTTAAAAAGTTCTCCGATTCATAATCCTGAAGGGCTAAGTTAAGCCCTAAATTTAAACTTTGGTCTCTGTTTGCTGTTATGTTTATGGCAATCAGATAGATGATAAAATGTAGAGATATGATAGTCACTAAAGCCTTAAAGTGTGGATTGTGAAAGATCCGTCTTCTGACGTCAGTTGGGCGCCTTAGGAAAAAGAGAGGTAGGTAGAAAATGATGAAGGCGTAGTAGCCTGAACAGAATGCGGCAAAAGATGTGATGCAGAGTCCATAGAACCATGCATAGAACCATTTTTTATGTTTTCGACTGTATTCAAACCAGACCAACCAAGCTAAACTGATGAAAGCAGCAGAAAGCATATTTTCTTCACCGCGTGTTCCCATTTTCACAGCAGCAACTGTACTAAGCATGCACATACCAGAAACTATAGCTGATTGACGGCTACCATATCTGTAAGTCACAAATGAAGCCGAGATGATCATAATCGTCAAAGCCATGACGGAAGGTAATCGGACGGTAAATTCATTAACCCCAAGCATGCCACATAAGTTAACTAACCAAGGGAAAAGGTGGCCTTCTTCAATTAGTACACCTTGAGTTACAGTCGAGAAAATATTTCCGCTGTAAAATGCATGCCTTGACATCATCCCATAGGCGGCTTCTGAGCTGGTCAGCTCTTTCATTGCCAATTGTGGTAGAAGTAACATGGCGCTGACCAAAAAGAGCATCCATTTCCAACTTTTATTCAGTTCATTTTCAGTATACATTAGTAGGCCATATACATGAGAAAATAAGTGGTTAGAAAGTAAATAACAGAAGATAGTATGTCATTTAAAGTTGTTACAAATGGTCCTGCAGCAACTGCGGGGTCAACACTAAGCTTTTTAAGCAACTGTGGGATCGCAGCTCCAAAAAAGGAAGAAAATGTCATGGCGTTTGCTATAGCGAAAAACACAATTTTTGAAATGTCGAGTTGAGTTAAAGTGGAAGTTTCAACATTAGCAACGGTCATAAAAGTATAAGCGATAATTGAGCCACTTAAACCACAGATAATACCCATGCTCAAACCAACAAGAGTTTCTCTTTTGGCGATAGAACTCAAGTCACCAGGAAGGATTTTTTCCATGGCCATTTCACGAATGATAATTGTGGCAGACTGCATACCAGTATTGCCTCCCATAGCCATGATCACAGGTAAAAATACCGCAAGTGCCACTATATTTCCTGCTTCGTGAAGCATGCTTTCTATGACGATACTGTTTGTCAAAGCTAGACACAAAGTGACTAGCAACCATGGAAGCCTAAGCTTCATAATATTCCATGGAGAAACATTTTCATCCAAAAGGTCGGGAGTACCGGCCATTTGGGCGATATCTTCATCTGCTTCGTCGATTGAAACGTCGAGTATGTCATCCGCGGTGATTCGTCCAACAAGTCTATGTTGGTCATCTAGAACTGGCATAACCCAGAGGTTATAACGTCTAAATTCTTTGGCGATTTCTTCCTGGTCGGCGTCTACAGTCGTCCAAACATAGTCTTGTTCGATAAGGTCAACTAGTTGTGTTTTGCTTTCAGACTTTATTAAATCGACTAAGCTAACAGAGCCCAAGAATCTCTTGGTAACAGGTTCAACTACATAGACATACATGATAGGGTCTTTTAGTTCTTCAACAGAGCGGATCATTTTGAGAACTGTTTCGACACGCATGGTACTTGGGAAAGGAAGAAACTCGGAGGTCATGATACCACCAGCAGATTCTTCATGGAAATTTAGTAGAGCTAAAATCCCTTTTCGTTCTTCATCGTTGATGACATTTAGAAGACTTTGTAGTCTGTCTTTATCGGCTATTTCTCCAAGGAAGTCGGCCGCGTCATCTGGCGCCATTTCTTCGACAATATCAGCAAGCTTTTCGTCCGGTAAATCACGGATGATACTGTCTTCTATTTCACGGTCGACAAGTAGTAGAACTTCAGAGGCTTTTTCCTCATCGAGAAGATCCATGATCTTCATACGATGATCTTCGTGATTGAGGTGGTCTACAGCATCGGCAATGTCAGCTGGTTTCAGCTCGTCAATTATACCAGTAAGCTTTTCGACGTCTCCGGATGCCAACGCGTCGTTAATATTTTTTATTTCTGTAATTTCCTCTGGCATCGACTCCCACCTCAAGATTCTCTGGAATTGGCCGAAATATACAAGGGTAAGGTTGAAATGCCAATCTTCAGAGGCAGCCTTTATAAAGCTTAATCAATATTTCAAAAAGCAGTTTTTCTTAACGATATTTTTTCATGCTTGATATTTAGCAAATTTCTGTCTAATATATGATCTACAAAAAATGGGTTGGTATGGAATTTCGTCTTAAAGTATTATTGTCAGTTGATAGTCATATCAGTGAAACTTTAACTCAAATGAAACTTAAAAATTTTGGGCATACAGTAGAGCTTGAAAGTGACTTAACTCATATCACCGATGACCTGAAATCTTCCCACTACGATGTTGTCTTACTTGATGCAGTGAATGACCAAAAGTTGGCTTTGGGTCCAGAGATTTTAGCTCATAAGGTTCCAGTGCTTTACGTCTATACAGCTGGCGAAGTCGCTTGTAAATCTGCCAGTGATGTAACTATAACGCCATCATTTTCAGAAGAAGATTTTCTACACAAGTTTCACTTAGTCGAAAACGAAATAAGTAAGCGACAAAAACCAGAGCAGTCTTTTGAAGAAAAAGTTCTTTCTCACTATTCAGGTGATAAGGAGCTTTTGCATAAAGTCTGTAAGTCTTTTCTATCAGCTTATATAGCAAGTCTGGAGTCTATAAGGGAAGGTTTTGAGTCGGATTCAGACAAAGAGCTGTCAAGGAAAGTACATTCTTTTAAAGGAGTACTTTCAGCTTTAGGTGAAACCCCAGCAGCAAAGTTGATCAAGCAGATGGAAATTCTGGTTAAGGGTCGTCAGAAAAAAGTGGCACAGACTTTACTTCCAAAGCTTGATAAAGAGTGCCAGTTTTTAGCAACTCAAGTTTCCGGAATTCTATAGTCAGAGAGAATCTTAGAGATTTCACTTAAGGCTTCTGAACTCTTAGCTAAGATAAACTCACCTCGATGAGAGCGGTCGGCATATTTGGCCAATGTATTTCTTTCTATATCTATACCGATGATGGTTTTGTGAGTGTTGGCAAAGTATTCGACGATATGAGCAGGAAGAGATGTTAACAAAGTGGTTCCCGCAACAACTAGAACATCTGATCTAAAGGCACTGTTTAGTGCGGACTCTGACCGATAGTGTTCTTCTGTGTAGTACTCATCAAACCAAAGTACATGTGGTCGTGACATGGCACCACATTCAGGGCACTTCAAAAGATGAGCGATACTTGAAAAGCTTTTAGTTTCTTCTATGAGAGAAACTTCGTTTGGTAGATTAAATAAATCTAAACAACATTCTTCACTGCAGCGCATTTTATTAATATTTCCATGGATCTGAAATGTACGCTTGTCACTTGAGCCAGCTTTTAAGTGAAGCCCATCGATGTTTTGTGTAACGAGTGAAAAGTTATCGTTCAGAGTTCTTTCTATCTGTTCAAGACTGAAATGACCGGCGTTAGGTTCAGCCCCTTTACACTTGAAGAAGCGAAGGAGGTACCATTCCCAGCATTTTTCTGGAAACTGCGAAAAAAGCTTGTGGGTCGCTATCTCTTGAGGTGTGTAAACATCACTGCCAATAGTCCAGTAGCCATCTTCACCACGGAAAGTTCGTATACCGCTTTCAGCCGAGACTCCAGCTCCTGTCAAAAAACAAAAACTTGCGCTTAAATCTTTGTAGTGTAATAATGTCGATTTGAGTGATTCTGAAATCATACAGTTTAAACCTTAATAGTATCTTGGTCCTAATAGTAAAATATTTAGCATGTCCTTTGGCAAGAATACTGCGTTGTTTGCGTTCTTAAAAGTTTAATGGATTGGTTTATCTATGAGGAGTCGTTAAAATGGATGAAGATGATGAAATACTCGACTTGTTTTTGGAAGAGTCTTTAGAAGATTTAGAAGGTATAGAGACAGATCTTTTAGAAATTGAAAAAAATGGTGCAGATATTGATGTTGAGCAAGTCAATAAAGTATTTCGCGCGATGCATACTATCAAAGGTGGTTCTAGTTTTTTTGGTCTTACAAAAGTTAAAGATCTAACTCACGTTGCTGAAAGTATTTTAGATAGGGTTAGAAAATTTCAGCTTGTCCCAACTCCAGAAATAGTGCAGAGTCTTTTAGAAGCTATTGATCATTTGGTCAATATGATTAACAATCCTTCAGATATGGATTCTTACGACATATCTGCCTCATTACAGAAAATTGAAGCTGTTGAGTCTGGTGAGGCAGGACCAGTTGCAGGTGCCGATGAAGAGGTACTCATTACTAATTCTAAAGGTGAGTTGATTTTTTCAGTTAAGCAATCGGATCTTAAGGATTCGGAAAATGAGTTTAAAGGTGGCCCGAACCTATATCTTTTAACCTACGATCTTTTGAACGATATAGAACGTAAAGATAAGACTCCTCAAGAAGTTATCAAAGAACTGGTTCAATTATGTTACATAGTTGAGAGTAAGGTTGACTATGAATTAGTTCCTGATCTAGAAAATTTTGAAGAAATGTCCTTACCATTTTACATTTTAGTTTCCACGGTTTTAGAGTCAGATATGATATTTGATTTTTTTGACTTAGAGCATGGTAGTATTTCCATTTTAAATGGCGATGGATCAGTTGTGAGCGAAGTTAGAGATGATGGGACTTCAGGTTCAAATGGAAATGATATATCTCTTGATGAACTTGGCGACTTAGATGCAGCATTGGCCGCAGCATCTACAGAACTCGGATCAAAGAGTAAGGAAGTAAAAGACCCTGTAGCTGAGCTTCTTGGTGAAGTGACTAAAGATGCACAATTTGTAAAAAGCCCAGGTTCACAGCCTTTGCCTAAAGTTGTTGATAAATCTACAGCAAAGCAAGAGAAGAAATCTTCCTTTAAAGCAAAGAAACCTACAGCTAGTGAAAATGTTAGGGTAAATGTTGCGCTTCTTGAAAGCCTTATGTCCCTCGCAGGAGAGTTAGTACTAGCACGGAATCAACTCTTACAAGCTTCGGAAGAAGAGCGTATAGCAGATATGAAGTCTGCTTCACAACAAGTGAATATGGTTACGTCTCAACTCCAAGAAGCGATCATGAAAACGAGAATGCAGCCTATTGGCTCAGTCTTCAATAAATTTAACCGAATTGTTCGCGATTTGTGTAATGACCTTGGAAAAGACGTCAAAGTCATCATCGAAGGTGAAAGTGTCGAGATGGATAAGACAATAGTCGAGTCCATAGGTGATCCACTGACGCACATCATAAGAAACTCTATGGATCATGGTTTTGAAACGCCAGAACAACGTCAAAGTGTTGGAAAGGATCCGAAAGGTACCTTGGTTATTCGAGCTTATCACGAAGCTGGTAAAGTTGTTATAGAAATACTAGACGATGGTCGTGGCGTTAACATCGAGAAAGTGTCAGAAAAGGCTTTTGAAGCTGGTATTGTCACCGAACATACTTTGGAGAAAATGTCAGAAAAAGAGATAGCAAACCTTATCTTTATGCCAGGCTTTTCAACAGCTGATGAGGTCACCGAGATTTCAGGTCGTGGTGTTGGTATGGATGTTGTTTTAACAAACCTGAAGAGACTAGGTGGTACAGTTGACTTGAACTCTAGGGAAGGTGCTGGTACTCAATTAAAAATTAGCCTGCCTTTAACTTTGGCAATCATGCCGAGTTTACTAGTTTCTGTTTGCGATGAAACTTTTGCAGTTCCACAAGTGAATCTATTACAGATCGTAAGAGTCCCTTTAAATGAAATTCATTCAAAAGTTCAGCATACCGGAAGCAACTTAGTTATTCGTTTTATGAATGAACTTATACAACTTGTAAGAGCTGAAGATTTCTTAAAAGAAGATGTCGAGCCAATAGACTTTAGTCATAAAAGCTTTGGTTTTAAAAATCACCTTTATGTGTTAGTTGTTGCTGCTGGCGAGTTAAAGTACGGCATAGTTGTCGATCAAACTCTTGATTCTCCCGAAATAGTGGTTAAACCGTTCGGGCGTCACCTCAAACATTTATCAATTTATGCTGGAGCAACGATCTTAGGTAGTGGAGATATAGCGCCAATTTTTGACCTACTTGGTATAGCTACGGAATTAAATATCACTCAATTAGATAATGTTGAACAAGAAGAAGATGAAGAGAAAGATATTCACGCAGGTGAATTACAAAAGCTTCTTATTGTTCAAAATGGCAATAATGAACGCTTGGCTGTTCCTCTAAATAATATTGTTCGAATTGAACGTATTTCATCAGAGGATATAGGCTCCGTTGGTTCTATGACAACATATGACTATCTGGGTAAAAGTATTGCTTTGTTTAGAGTTGATGATGTTGCTGATATTACAAAAATTCGAAATGAAGGAAAGTGTTCTGTAGTTGTTTTTGAAACAATGGGGCGACACCTTGGCCTGTTAGTAAATGAAGTGATTGACTCGGTTGAACTTGTTGTAGACTTTGATGAGACAACTCATAAACAAACGGGGATTTTAGGGTCTGCTTTTATTGACGATCATTTAGTTTTGTTAGTTGATCTATTTGGTATTGTTGCGGCTTGTAAGCCTGAATGGGTTAATAAAACTGGTGTGCATGTTCAAGCACATGAGCAGAAACATAAAATTTTAGTGATAGATGATTCAAGCTTCTTTGTTAATCAGATTTCGTCATTTTTAGATGAAGCAGGCTATAGCTCGGTACAATGCATGGACGGTAAAGAGGCCTTAACGCTGTTACGCTCAGATCCTAGTGTGAGTTTAGTTCTTTCAGACATAGAGATGCCGGTGATGGATGGATGGCAATTTATTGAAGAATTGCGGGCAGATCCAGTGCTTAAGGATCTTCCTGTTTTAGCATTGACTTCGGTTGCTGGTGAATCATCTCGAGAGAAGGGTTTGGCACTCGGTTTTAATGAATACCTGATCAAGCTTGACCGAGAAGAAATACTGCAAAACCTAAAGCACTACCTATACGATAACGCGACAGTTTAAGGAGTTAATTATGAGTGAAAAGTACCGAAGCTTTGTAGTTTTTAGAATAAAAGACTTATACTGCGCTTTTGATTGTCTAGATGTTCAAGAGATCATCCGTGAAACAAAGCAAGTTAAGAGTATTTGTCGTGCGGATGAGCATATCATGGGAGTGATAAACCTCCGTGGCGAAATCGTGACGGTTATTAGTTTGAAGCAATTTTTTAAATTAAAAGAAAAAGTCGCAGACTCTTCAATTATTGTAACCAAAACGAGTAAAGAGCACCTTGGCTATGGAGTTACTGAAATACTTGATGTAGTAGAGATCCCTATTAAAGCTATAGAATCATCTCCTACAGTGCCAGATGGTTTAGAAACTCAGTACATCGGCGGTGTTTTTGATTGGAAAAATGAATTGGTAACAGTTCTTGAATCAGAACGCTTGGCAGACTTGAAAGAAGTAACTGCATAAAGGGAGGATTACATGGAAATAGAACGAAATGGCAATTGTCTATCTTTGATTTTAGATCAAGATTTGACTGTAGCCGTAGTGAAAGCACTTAAAGATCAGATTTTATCGAGTCTAGATGATGACGTGATAATGGTCATTGTCGATTTGAAGAATGTCGAGATGATTGACTCAACAGGCATAAGTCTTTTGATATCATTACAAAACACATTAAAGAAAAATTCTGGTGAGTTAAGTTTAGAAAATACCTCAGAAGATGTGGCTCATATGTTTCAATTAATGCGCTTAGATAAACACTTTAACGTTTCTAAGAGGTAGTGCTTAAGTGGCAGATTTAAGAGTACTTATTTGCGATGACTCTCTGGTTTATCGTGCTTTGCTTAAAAAGCTCATTGGCACAATCGATGGTATTCAACTATTGCCAACAGCGAAGGATGGACGCGATGCGATTCAAAAAATAGATGAGCATAAGCCTGACTTAGTTGTTTTAGATGTTGAGATGCCGGTGATGGATGGTATGGCAGTTATGGAAGAATTGTCTAACCACTCATTGAGACCTAGTGTTGTTATGTGCAGTGCTTTGACAAAAGAGGGCGCAGCTATAACCATTGAGGCTTTAGAGCTGGGAGCTTACGACTTTATTACCAAGCCAGAAGGTAAGGATCGTAAAGAAAGTGAAGAGATGCTTTTAGGGCAGTTATTACCAATTATTGATACTGTAAAAAAGACTGCGAAAAATGCAAATTCTGGTTCTTCAACAGTAAGAGCAGAAACAAAAGTACATCATAGACGAAAAGCAGTCTCTTTAGTCAAACCTGAACTGGTTTGCATAGGTATATCAACAGGTGGACCAAATGCTTTAAGTAAAATTTTGCCAATTTTGCCTGCTGATTTTAGTTTACCTATAGCGATAGTTCAGCATATGCCGCCATTATTTATTATTTCTTTAGCGAAGTCTTTAAACGACAAATGTTCTTTGAATGTAAAGGTAGCAGAAGAGGATGAGGTTTTAGAAGCGGGGACAGTGTATTTTGCTCCAGGTAAACTTCAGATGGGCGTCGAAAGAACAGCTTCCGGGATAGTGGCAAAACTTTATGAAGCACCCGCAGAAAATCATTGTTTACCAGCGGCAGACTTCTTGTTTCGACATGCAGCTAAAGAGTTAAAAAGTGCTGTTATAGGTATGGTCATGACTGGCATGGGTTGCGATGGTGCCAAAGGTTTAAAGTGCTTACATGAAGCAGGATCTGAAACTTTTGCACAGGATGAAAGTACCTGTACTATTTATGGAATGCCAAAAGAGGCGATAAAGGAAGGAGGCGTAAATCACATCCTTCCATTGCCGACGATCATACCAAAGCTTTTAACTTTGGTTAATTAACCTCTCTTAAAAATGCCAACATCGCAGCTTTATCGCTTTGTTGATTCAGCCAAGACTTTACTTCAGTTAACTTTTCGTAATTTTCTGCCCCAAACTTCTTTTTGAAGATCTCGACTATGCGTTGATCACTGAGTTCTTTTTTGACATTTTTTTGCCAGTGCTCAGTAAAAAAGAGGTGAAGCTTTGTGGCTAAACCATTTGTTGAAATAGACTCCCATTCATTTTTGTCGAACCATATACCATGACATCTTCCACATTGATCGAGAATAAATGGCAAGTTCGCTGAGACTTTATACTTTGAGAGTAGTTTGGTGCAGCAAGGACAGATCATGGCATCTGAAGTGTCTTCAAATTCTCCACCGATAGTTTCTGTATCACTAACTTTTCCTGACTGCTGTTGCCAAGATAGGTAGTCACTAAAGTTTAACCACTTTCCGCGGCAAGTAGAGCATTCTGATGCAGGTAAACCTTTAGTTAAATTTGAACGAACTAAGGTATGAGTTTTACATTTTGGACAATTCATCGACATCCCTTTTAAGACTTAATCATCTTATTAATATGCTCGAAAATTAAAAATAGTCTGCTACAATTGAGATCTAATTTAGGAATAGGATTTAAGAAATGTCAAAATTTGAAAATGTTACTATTATCAAGCAAGCGAACGTTTACTTCGATGGCAAAGTTACGAGTAGAACTGTTGAGTTTGCAGACGGTACTAAGAAAACTCTTGGAATAATGATGCCAGGTGAGTACGAGTTCGGAACAGAAGCAGCTGAAGTTATGGAAATACTTGCTGGTGATCTTGATGTAAAACTACCAGGTGCAGATGCATGGCAAGCAATCAAAGGCGGTCAGTCTTTTGATGTACCAGGAAACTCTAAGTTTCAGTTAGTGATCAAAGAAATTACCGATTACTGCTGTTCTTACGTTTAGTTTTTTTAAGGGGCTTCGGCCCCTATTTTGTTTTTTCGTATAGAGACTTTATGTCGTCGGCGTGTAAAGCCGCATTATAAATTCTCACATCCCTTAGTCTTCCCAGTAGAGTTCTTCTGTGACTCCATCGACCTATTTCAAGAGGTGAGTTACTTGAAAGAATACTGTGATTGAAAGAACTCACAGCTAACTCTCCATTGAAGAAGATTGATTGCTTGCCCTGATGGTAGCGGAAAGCTACATGAGCCCATTTTCCATACTCGATCTGTTCATCGGCAATACTGTCATTTGCCAAATGAGCGTGATAAGGATAAAGCCTTCTGAGGAGTAGAACGAGTGTGGTGCTGACGCCACTACTAGATGCATTGGCAAATAAGGTTTGGTCGTAGTGTCCTTCCTCCGTCAGTTTCACCCATGTACAAGCAGTATAAGCCAGATTCATACCGAGTTTATCAACAGGGAAGTGTACGAGATAGTCGTCTTTTCCATCTAGGTCTAGAACTAAGCCGAAGCGTTCATCTTTGATAAATTGAGGATCCCCAAAAGTGGCGACGTCTTCTTTGTAAACTTTATCTCGAAAGTTTCCTTTGAGTGGTAAGTGTGCAGAGAGAGACTTATCGATATTTCCATCCAAAAACATCTTAGGAAGAGGCTGGTAGTTACTAAAGAAAATGTTCTCCGGCGGTATTTCGCGAAATTCATTTTTACCTAGCTGTATTTCAATTAAAGCACTTTCACCAGGGGCATCATTTTCTATTATGCCGATAGTCTCAAGTTTAAGGTTATAGTAACCTTTGTTTAGAGAAAGAGTGAGGAGTTTGTCAGATTTACTTTTAGTTTTACTCAGAGTTTTGCCATTTATATAGATCTTTGAATCTGCGGTTCCGGAGAGTCGGAAAGTGTATTGTGCATCTTGATCAATGAGAATGAGACCTTCAAAAGTTATGTGGAAGTCTTTGTTATGAATGTGGCTGTGTTTATCGTGAGCATGCCGAGCATAACCTTCATGCGCACCGCGTTGAATAGCAAAGCGGTTTGTAAGTCCTTGATCAATTAAACGCTGTGAGTCATAGACGCCAGGAATTTTCTTGTTTGTTTCATGGTAGTAATAACGTAGCCCATTCTCTAACTCAGGGAAAAGACTGATTGAGCCTACAGTTAAGTTATTGTCGACTTTCATCGTTAAGCTATTTATCGAGTCATTTACACTTAGAGTGATTTGTTTTCCATCAGTGAGCCTTGTCGCGTCAACTTTACCTTTTAGTACATTTATTTCAGTTGATCCATTGCTGGAGCTTACGGTAAATTCGGCATTATGTGTTCTTATCTCAAGCTCAGGAGTACTAAATATAAGCTGAGCTTTTAAGAGAGGGATTTGGGCGCTTAGTTCGCCTTTAACGAGGGTGAAGCTTTCTTGAGATAGTTGATTTACTTTGATAATGCTTGAGTTGTGCGCATAGATTTTACCTTTATTCGCAAAATCTAACCAGAGTTCTCCGTGAGCAGAGACTTGTAGGAGATCGTCTGTTTGGAGAGTGACTCCAGAGTTGTTGATGAGTTCCTTTTCTTTCCGGATCAAAGACAAACCATGGGTTCTTGAGGCAATGCTTAAGGAAAGAGTTGTTGGCCTTTTTTTGTAGGTGACTAGAGAAGCTGAGAGAGCTAGGATCAAGACACAGCCAATTAACCAAAATGGAAATGTAGCTTTCTTTCTAGAAGGAGTTTGTGGCGCTGGTGTAAATTCACCTTCACAGACTGCATCTTTAAGAAAAACCTGATTGTCTATACTTTCTATGTAGTGAGTCAAGTTATCGTTATTTTTTGCACAGAGGTCTTCAAGTTCTTTGACTTGCTCTTCAGATGCTTCGCTGTTCAGTGAAAGGTCCAAAAGTTTGTCTATTTGTTCTGCATCACCCATTAAGAATCACCCATCATTTTATTGTTGATGCAGCTTCTGAGAGTGTTTCTAAGTCGAAAGAGTTGAGTCCTTATTTGCTGAGCACTTCTCTTAAGTTTACTAGCCATGTCTTCGCTAGCCATTTTTTCTTTATAGCGGAGTAAAAGGACTTCTTGTTGCTTTTGATCGAGATGCTCAATACAGGTGTTTAGTGCATCCTGTTTTTCTTCTAGATGTCCTAATTCTTGTTCAACGAAGTGTTTTTCAGCTTTTTCCTCGAGAGCTTTTGCCATGAGGTTTTGAGTTCTTAAAAATCTTCTTTTAGAGTGGAGTACTTTATTTCTGGCGATACCAAAAACCCAAGATTTAAAGTTTTGAGATGGATCGAAGCTTGAGTATTTCTCCCAGCTAATGACGGCGACTTCTTGAAGTATATCGTCAGCCTCGCTGAAGTTTGGCAAAAGAGAGCAAATGTAGCGATAGAGAGAAGGCTGTACCGCTGCAAATTGTCTTATAAATTCGCCGTGCTTTTGATCCATAGAGTTATTCCATTTATTAAGAGATTTCCCACAACTAGTTTATATGTTACATGAGAATGCTAATTTTTGTCAATATTTATATACATTTAACGAGGTTAGTATGCCATTTATAAACTTGAAGATTGCCGGTTCCCTATCTAAGGAACAGAAACAAACGATTGCCAACCAGTTCTCAAAAACGATTGAGGATGTTACTGGGAAAAGTCCAAGTGCGACTTATATAGTCTTCGAAGAGCTCGAAAGAGAGAATTGGGCTGTAGGTTCAAGACTTTTATCGGATCCACCACAAAATAAATAGTTTTTTGCTCTTTAAACCTACAGATGTTTCATCTAAGTTACTGTCGATCAATTTGGTTAGATACACATGAACTTAAAGGAGCATCAATATGGATAGTCGTCGCGATTTTTTGAAAATGGCAAGTAAAGCAGTTCCGGCTGGAGTTGCAGGAGCTTTTCTAGCTACAGGATGTAAGTCAGCATCTTGTGATGTTGAAGAAGTAGCTAACATCACAGGTTCTTTACCGGGAAATATCGTCTTTACTAAAAGTAATGAAGGTATCTGGGAAGGTAAATCAGGAAGTCATGTAGCAAGCCTTGTTCTTGAAGGTGGCAAAGGAAGCCTTGTGACTAAGCATGGCATGTCTCCAGCTCACTATATAGTGCGTCACAGTATCGTTACTCCAGAAGGAGAGATGGTTTTTGCAAATACTTTTAAGTACGATGACAAAAAAGCTGTTTCTGAACTAGACCTTTCCGCTCTTAAAAAGGGTCAAAAGTACTTTGCACTTTCTTACTGCAATAAGCACGATCTTTGGCTTTCTGAGATCTCTATCTAATTTTTCTAATTGGGAAGCTCTATCGGCTTCCCTTATTTAAAGTTTTACATGACCAACTTAGAAGACACTCCTCGAGTCAAAATACGTTGCCCTCATTGCGAGTCAAAGATAGACATAACAGAGATAGAACCTAAAGCTTACGTCGGTTGTCCTGTTTGTGAAGAGAACTTCTATACTCCAAATGAAGATGAGTACGAAGAATTGGTAGCTCGTAGCAGTAGTCACCGCAATTTATCAGATAAAACCCACCACTTTAGTACTCGAAGAAATATCGTCACTCAGAGTACTATACGCAAAATGCAGAAGAAAAAGAGTCGTCAGACTGGTCTTTTTGCAACTTTTGCAGTGGTTCTTATCGCCATCATTTTCATATTTTTTGTAAGTCGCCAAGGTATGTCTCCGCCAGAGCAAGTACCTGAAGTTACTGAAGTTGAAGCTCCTCGAAAAATAAAGAGCGATGTTGTAGAAGAGAAACAAATAAAGAGAAAAGAGGAATATCAACTCCTTAGACCACGAGATCTTAACTTTGAACCACTTGAAGCAGATGTTGAGAAATACTTACTTACAATAAATGGCCTTAAGCGAAATACCGAAAAACTTAGATTTCAGTTCTTGTTTGAAGCTCGGTATAAGATTTCAAAATTTTTAAAGAAAAACCCTATCTACGTGACTGTCGTTATGCGCTCATCACAAAAACAGCTTTTAGTCAAAGGTTTGACTGAAGAAGGGCTGTTTGTGGAAGATGGAAGTTCCCAAGTTATACCTTGGAAAGATTTAGATGTTAAAACATTTTCGAACTTGCTCATTACCGATGCATTGCAGTCAGCAGAGGTGTTGCCGTTAAATTTGAATTCTGAAAGTGACGCGACTTTAGAAGGTGCGGCAGAAACCTACTTTCAAGCGGCGGTTATTTTGGATTGGTATGGTTATAAAACTAGTGCAGGCGAGTTGAAATCAAGTGCCATAAAGTTGGCGCCTGATTTAAAAGACAAGTTTTTAAGCTTATTGCCTTAAAGGATTAATCGATCTTCGCTTCATCTAAAGCAGCCTTCAATTCATCGCCAACGCTTATTTTGTAACTCTCTTTCTTTATTTCTCTCTCAGCTAAGAGTGCATCAACCTCTGAAAGAATCGTTTTAAGTTCTTCATCAGTTAAGTTTTGCTTTAAAACTTTTTTACCTTGAGCATTGGTTTCTTGATAAGGAGCCAGGATCTTTGAGAAGTCTTGTTGAGTTACTTTTTCGTTTGCCATAGCATTTATGGCCGTAGAAACAGTTAGTTCGGCAGCGTCTTTTTCTATTTGTGATAAACCTGAAGATTGTAGATAGTTTAAAAATATGAACCAGCCACCGACTTTTTGACCAAATGGGCCTTTAATCAGTTTTTCCATCATTGTCTGAAATTGCTTCTGATCAATTTTTTGTGCGAGATAAGCAGAGCGGACGCGATCTAACTGAGAGTTAAACTTCTCTTGTTCATTTGTGTCTAGCTCAATTTTACTAAAAGAGTTTTTGAGTGCGTTGATGATGATCTTAGTTGCAGCTTCAGGGTTAGTAAAAGATCCATCGAGACCAAAGTTTATACGACCGTCTTGAAGTGCGGTGAATATCTCGTAACTCGCTGTGAGAAAAGCATCTTTCTGGTTTTGGGGTAATTGTGAATCAGATATACTTTTAGTTATAGCGCTGTTAGCCTGCTCAGATAAAACGCTTATAGTTTTGTTCTTTATAAAGATGATTGCAGCCCAACTGACGAGAGCCACTATAACGATTGATCCTAAGCAGCCAAAGACAATCTTGTTTCCTTTAGTCATGTATGTCCCTATTTTTTTAGCATAAGTTAGCCCTAAATTGCTCGCTTGCGCAATAGGCGTAGAAAAACTGTTTCTGTATATGATTACAATTATGTAATAAATATGATAATATTTACGATATTTACATACTTTTATCAAAAATGGCATTGATCTGTAAAGAAAGTGGATGTAATTATCTGTCACAATTACATGAACACACTATAGAGATTTACATGACTGCAGAAGGAAAAATACTAGTAGATAAACAAGCACTGTTGGGCAATTTATTGCAAGAACAACAAGAGCTAACTGCTGTAGAAGAGTTCGCGCAGAAACACACGAATAAAGAAATCCCGGTACAGAAAAAATATTACGAAAGCCTTATACCACTAAGTCAGCCGAAAGAAGGCGAACAGTTTGCGTTTAAGGTTAATCTAGATGCTTGTACAGGATGTAAAGCATGTGTTACTGCTTGCCATAATTTAAACGGTTTAGATGAAGATGAAACGTGGAGAGATGTAGGACTTTTAAGAGGTGGTAATCGTGAAGAGTCTAGTCAGCAACACGTTACTTCTGCTTGTCACCATTGCTTAGATCCTGCTTGTGCAAGCGGATGCCCAGTGAACGCTTATGATAAAGATCCAGTAACTGGTATAGTCAAACATTTAGATGACCAGTGTATTGGTTGTCAGTATTGTATTTTAAAATGCCCCTATGAGGTACCTAAGTATAATAAACGTCTAGGTATAGTTCGTAAATGTGATATGTGTACTCATCGCTTAGAAGTTGGCGAAGCGCCCGCCTGTGTACAATCTTGTCCAACGAGTGCAATAAGCATACAGATAGTTGATCAAGAAGCTGTACTAGAGGAGTCTCAGGCAAGTGCAGTTGTTCCTGGAGCACCATCTTCAGAATATACTCAGCCTACGACAACTTATGAGAGTACAAAGCCTCTACAAAAGAACATGCTTTCAAGTGATTATTACGCACTTACACCTCAGCATTCTCATCCTCCACTGGTTGGTATGCTTGTTTTAACTCAGCTGTCAATTGGAGCATTTTGCGTAGATGTTCTTATAAATTTACTTCAGAAAAGTCCATTAATTAGTGAGATGCAACCTTTTCATTCCGTTGTTGCTCTGTGCTTAGGCTTGTTAGCATTAAGCGTTTCAGTACTTCATATCGGTAGGCCACAATATGCTTATAGAGCTCTTTTAGGATTGCGAACATCTTGGTTGAGTCGTGAAATACTAGGTTTCAATATATTTGCCGGTCTGGCAACTGTCTATGCTGCTTTATTTTGGCTTGGACCAATCGAGTCATTTATAGGCATGGACTTACCTCTATTCCTCAAAAGTACTGGCTTAAGAGAGGGCATAGGTATTGGTGTTGCCGTAAGTGGTATACTTGGTATTATTTGTTCCATTATGATTTATGACGACTGTAAGAAGGAACTTTGGAGGGGCTCTATCACTGGTCTTAAGTTTTTTGGAACGGCTCTTTGTTTAGGGCTAACAACTATTCTACTTGCAGCCTTAGCAGGAGTTTATATTATGAAACCAGAACATGCTGTAGATGTTCACTCAGTATATACTTCTAAACTTTCATTGCTTATGGTGGTTGCTTTTACTGCAAAGCTGACTTGGGAAGCAACTATATTTAGACACTTAAATACACCGACATATTCTATGTTTAAAAGATCGGCACTGCTCATGAAAAACCATCTGTCTCTTGCGACAAAAGTGAGATACTTTTTTGGCACGATTGGAGGAGTGATTATTCCTTCAGTAATTTATTTTGCAACAGTTCAGGCTCAGCAAGGTAGTTCAAGTTTTATACTTGTTTTAGCAGTGGCGTCATTTGTCTTTGCTCTGATAGGAGAGTTCTGTGAAAGGTTTTTATTCTTTGCAGCTGTTGTGAGTAAGAAGATGCCGGGAGGAGTTTAAAAAATGTCAGAATCAACCACACTTAAATCAAAAATAAGCAATCTTATAAGACAGTGGGAAGGGCCTTTAACAAGAGAGCTTCTTTTAGAGCCAGGCAGCTTTGGTCTTGGGAAAGTACCGGAAAAGCAGAAGCCAGATGCAACAACAACGGTCGTTTGCGGCTTTTGCTCGACGGGTTGTGGCCTCAACCTACATTTGAAAGATGGCCAAGCTGTAAATTTGACTCCTGATACAGGTTACCATGTAAACCTTGGCATGGCTTGCCCAAAAGGCTGGGAAGCCTTAGCTCCATTAAGAGCGAATGACCGTGCGACTAAGCCATACGTGAAAAACTCATCTGGTAAACTTGTGCCGACTAATTGGCATGACGCCATGACTAAGATGGTGACAAACTTTAAATCCATTCAAGAAAAGCATGGAGACGAATCAGTCGCGTTTTTAGGAACGGGTCAGATCGTAACTGAAGAATTGGCTTTCCTCGGTGCTTTGACTAAGTTTGGTATGAATATGCTTCATGGAGACGGTAATACGCGTCAGTGTATGGCAACAGCCGTTGTTTCGTACAAGCAATCTTTTGGCTTTGATGCACCTCCATACACATACAAAGACTTTGAAGAATCGGATACAATGATTTTTGTGGGTGCAAACCCATGTATCGCTCACCCAATCATGTGGGAGAGAGTTCATTTAAACAAAAATAATCCTGAGATAATTGTTGTTGATCCGCGTAAAACGGAAACAGCCGTTGCAGCAACTCAACATTACCCAATCAAACCGAAGTCAGACCTAGCGTTTTTCTATGGTATTGCGAACCAGCTAGTCGAAAAAGGCTGTGTAAATAAAGACTATGTAGATAAGTATACGACAGGCTTTGAGGGTTATCTTGAACACATACGGACATTTACTCCAGAAGTGGTCGAGCAAGAATCAGGTATAACGATTGAAGAGCAAGCTAAGCTTGTTGACACTATCGCCAAAGGTAAGAAAGTTTCTTTTTGGTGGACGATGGGAGTGAACCAGAGTCATGAAGGTGTACGAGTTGCTCAATCAATGATAAATATCGCCCTTATGACTGGTAACTTTGGACGACCTGGAACAGGCGCCAACTCTATCACTGGTCAGTGCAATGCTATGGGGTCAAGACTTTTTAGTAATACGACAAACCTTCTTGGCGGTCATGATTTTGCAAATCCGGAAGACCGTGAAAAGATTGCGAATATTTTAGAAATAGATGTAAAGCATATTCCAGATAAATTGGGCTGGGCTTACGATCAAATCGTTGAAGGTATTTCTCAAGGTAAAATTAAAGGCCTTTGGGTTATCGCAACGAACTCAGCTCACTCATGGATTAACCAGAAGGGCTTTAAAGATGTTATTAAAAATCTTGACTACCTTGTTGTACAGGACATGTACCACACAACCGAGACTGCAGTACTTGCCGATCTTATCTTGCCAGCGGCAGCGTGGGCCGAAAAAGACGGTATTTTTGTCAACTCTGAAAGACGTTTAGGCTTAGTTAAAAAAGTTAGTAAAGCACCAGGCGAAGCTCTGTCAGACTTTAATATATTTAGGCTTGTAGCTGAGTATTGGGGTTGTGGCGAAATGTTCTCAAAATGGACCTCTCCAGAAGCGGTTTTTCAGATGCTTAAGGAGTGCTCGAAAGGTCAGCCATGTGACATTACCGGAATCAAGGATTATCAAATGCTTGATGATCGCGGAGGTATACAGTGGCCACTACCTGCAGGAACTGAAAAGTTTGATGACGAAAGAAGAATGTTTGAAGATGGCAAGTTCTTTCATGCGGACGGTAAAGCAAAATTTTTATATGAAGACCCAAGAAAACCTCTAGAGTCCCCATGTAGAGAATACGACCATTGGTTGCTTACTGGTCGCGGTACTTCTTCTCAGTGGCATACGCAGACCAGAACAAAGAAGTCTGCAGTTTTAAGGAAACTTTATCCACAAGATCCTTATGTTGAGATAAATGCTTCAGAAGCACGCAAAATGCAAATTGAAGCTTCAGAGTGGGTTTGGGTTATTTCACGCAGAGGTAAAATCAAAGCTCGTGCTTGTCCTTGCTACCATGTCAGACCAGGACAGTTATTTATGGCAATGCACTATGAAGAAACGAATGTCTTGACTTTCCCTTCGTTTGATAAATACTCAAGGCAACCATCATATAAAGCTTGTGCTGTTAAGATTAAGAAAGAAGAGTATTGGGAATAGGGTAATTTTTTAAATCAGCCGCATGATGCGGCTGATTTTTTAAGAAACTTGAATATTATATTCTTCAAGTTTCTTGTAAAGAGTGGTTCTGTGAACACCGAGAAGTCTAGCGGCTTCGTTCTTATTGCCATCAGCTTTTTCAAATGCTGCTTTTATCGCATTTTCTTCAGCTTGAGCCAAAGTCATAACTTCATTTGACGCAACTTGTGGCGTGCCATTTAAAACTAGTGCAGCACCAGCTTTTGGAAGCATGAGAAGGTCTTCGGTTATTTCGTTAGACTTAGTTAGAATACAGCCTCTTTCAACAACATTACTAAGCTCACGAACGTTACCTGGCCAAGAAAAGTCTTTGAGAGCTTTCATGGCGTTATCAGTAAAGCCGGTGATCTTTTTCGCAAATCTGCGTGAATACATTTTTATAAAGTGTTTACAGAGAATCTCTATATCGTCCTTGCGGTCACGAAGAGGAGAAAGTTCTATAGGAATAACACTTAGCCTGTAGTAAAGGTCTAGTCTAAATGAGCCTTCATTAATTGAATCGAATATATCTGCATTGGTTGCAGCGATGATCTGGATATCGACTTTTATGTTTTTAGTACAACCGATTCTTCTGAAAGATTTTTCCTCGATAGCTTTGAGAAGCTTACTTTGGAGTTTTATGTCCATATCGCCGATTTCATCGAGAAAGAGTGTACCGCCGTTCGCCATTTCAATTAGACCAACTTTGTCTTCTTTCGCGTCTGTAAAAGCACCTCTTTTATGACCAAAGAGTTCAGACTCGATCAAGTTCGCAGGAAGTGCGGAACAGTTAATCTCAATTAGTGGTCTATCGGAACGGCTACCCATTCTATGAATAGCACGAGAAAGCATACCTTTACCGGATCCACTTTCACCGGTAATGAGTAAGCTTGAAAAGTCACTTGAAGAAACCATGGATGCTATATCCATCGTTTTGGCCATCTTATCAGATGCAAAAATTATTTCATCGGCTTCAGCAGGGTTGGTGACAATCTTTGCTGAAGGTCGGGCAGTTGCTTTTGCACTTGGTGCAGCTGTGCCACGAGGACACGCTTTAGCAACGCTTTTTAGTAGAAGTTCTTTATCTACAGGTTTTACGAGAAAGTCGCTGGCGCCATTTTTAAGACAATCAACTGCGGTGTTGACTTCGCCATAGGCTGTCATGACGATGATTCTGAGGTCGGCGTACTTATCCCATGCTTTTAGGAGTTTGTCGCCATGAGTATCAGGTAGAACCATGTCGAGTAGGGCGATATTGAAGTCGCCATTTTTTAAGAGTTTTTCTGCTTTTTTACCAGTGTCGGCTACTTCAACTTCATAACCATTATCAACGAGCATGTCACGAACGGCGTGACTAACAAGAATATTATCTTCAACAACAAGAACTTTGGGACTAGACATCACTTATTTCCTCTCGGGGCAATTCGACTACAGCAGAAACTCCTTCATTACTTTCGGTTGAAAGCTGGAACTTTCCACCCAATGAACGGCAAATTCTATCTACAATTGCTAATCCGAGACCATCATGCCTCCCTTTTTCCGTATAAAACGGCATCGGAGGGGTAAGTGGAATACTTTCTGGTGGTTCTTCACCACTATTAAAAACAGTGAATTTAACACTATCTTCAAGTTCCCACTTTAAAGTTACTTCTCCATCTATACCGGCAGCTTCACCAGCATTTGCCAGTAACTCCCAAAGAGCAAGGATGATGATATTTCCATTTTTAAAGAGTGCAGCACACTCTTTACCCTCAAAAACTAAGTTGCATAGAGGGAATTTTGTGGCAAACTTTCTTCGTAAGTCACATATGAGGTTAAACAGCATGATACTCTCAGTTTCCGGTAGGTCACTAAAGACTAAGTCCATGCGTTCAGTAAAGTGTTCAAGGCCTTCAAGTTCGTTGAGCATGAGGCTACATCTGTCAGCCATTTCAGAGCTAACTTCTTCTAATACTTCCTGAACTCTATGTAAAGTCATCTTCAAACCAGCGCTATGGTTGCGTAGTTTGTGACGCATGATTCTGTTCATCTGGAAAGCATCTTCAGGGCTTAGTGCGGTCGGTGCCGCGGCGGAATTTTTACTCACTGTCCCTCCTGTTTTTCAGGTTGATGGCTTAAAACTGCTTCATTTAATTCTACAACGTGAGCCACTATCTCACTTCTTAGAAGGTTTCTTTCTTGTTCGAGTTCCTGGATCTTACTTTCATATAAGCTTTCTTTGCCAGGGTCTTTGTTGGTCAACTGCAAATAGCCAAGCATTAACTTGATGAATAAGGATCTCCATAACATCGCAACTCCAGTCATTGCTAAATAAGCTAGCAGAGGTTTGTAAATTGTATCTATTTCAACTCCAGAAAATTGAGGAAAACGCCAAGTAAATATGACTCCACCAGTGAAAGCGAGACAAGATATGTGAATCGGGGTGACACATATTATCAGCATTATATAGGTCATGCCAGCAATAAGAGCCCATGCTGGTTTTATGGAAGACATAAGAAGTGTAACAGGTAGTATATACGTGTATACAAGCATAGATGCGATGTTTACTGTGTGGCGAATAAAGTTGTCTTTTGATAGAGCTATGTTTATGATTACCATAACAATTGTTAGACCGTTGGCAACAGCGAAGTAAAGCCACTTTTGCTCATTTGCGGCTTCAGAATCAATAGTCTTAAAAAATATATAGATTAGAGCGAAGTTTATTATTACTTGAACCGTGGCACATAGAGATGTCCAATGTGGTAATTCTTTCTTTAGATCGATCATTCTCTGGCACCAATGTTGCGGCCGAGATCAATAAAATCCGGAGTTCCAGTTATGTGCGGTATTAACGGCATAGTAAATTTTAACAATCATTCCATTTCAGTTTCAGATCTTGATCGATTTCAGGAGAGTTTAAACTCGATGAAATCACGAGGTCCTGATTCGCAAGCTCTGTGCCAAGGGCCAAATTGGGTGCTGGGTCATACACGATTGTCAATAATAGATATTGAAGGTGGTGTTCAGCCAATGAAGGATCCTGCTACAGGTGTCACTGTCAGCTACAATGGTGAGATTTATAACTTCCAAGAACTTAAAAATGAATTGATAGGGAAGGGTTACAGCTTTAGCACATCTAGTGATACTGAAGTGCTTTTATACTCATATATAGAGTGGGGCGTGGATGCGGTTAAACGTTTCAATGGTTGCTTTGCATTTGCTGTCGCCGATCCTGTAAAAGAGCAAGTTTTACTTTTCAGAGATAGGCTGGGCATTAAGCCTCTTTATTATATATACGAAGAGGGCCGACTTGTTTTCGCCTCTTCGGTTGCGGCGATTTTAAAAATCATCGGTAAGAGAGAAATAGATAAAGCTTCACTTTCTCACTACTTCACTTCTTGTCGGATAAGTTTTGGCGACAGAACTCTTTTAGAAGGTATTCATTCCTTGTTGCCAGCACATTTTGTAAAGTTTCAGATGAACGGTGAAGAAAAAGCCGTTGTTCAATATTGGCAAAGACCAATACTCACAGATGCTGAAAAAACTGAAGCTTCAGAAGAAGAGCTTTTTGAAGAAACGCGTTCTTTAGTCGAGGCTGCCGTTCAAAGAAGATTAATCAGTGATGTGCCGGTAGGTTGTTTTTTAAGTGGAGGTCTAGATTCGGCAATTGTTGCGACTATGGCAACTAAAGAAAATAAGTATCCGTTATACTGTGCCGGCTCAACTGTCGAAAAATATAATGAATTTCAATATGCTGCAGAAGTCGCCAAAGGAATTGATTGCTCAGTCGAAAATGTAGTCATGGATTCTTCCAAGTTTTTTGATGATTGGAAGATGCTTATTAATCAAAAAGGCTTACCGCTTTCGACTCCAAATGAAGCAAGTATATACAGACTTTCAAAAAAGCTTTCAGAAACCTGTAAAGTGACTTTAACAGGTGAGGGCGCTGACGAGATCTTTGGTGGCTACCTTATGCCTCAGTATGGAATTTATGATTTTCTAAAAGCTCCTAAAAGTGAAGCAGAGGCAAATGGCCACCCTTTAGAGTATAAGCTTACTCAGCGTTTTGGTCGGCCGTTTTTCTTTAATGAGGCAGATCACTTTTTTCTGACTCATAGTTGGATGCCATTTGAAACCAAAATGAGCCTTTTCGAAGAGTCGTTTAGCGAGCAGTTAGATGATGACGATGAAGTCTTTTCGTTTTATGAAGATTTTTTAGAAAAGTATTCTAAGTGTACGCCGTTTGATCGACGCATGCACTTGCACACAGAAATTAACTTGGAAGGACTGCTAAATAGAGTCGATTCAAGTACTATGGCAGCTTCTGTCGAAGCGAGAGTGCCTTTTACAGATCACTTATTAGTCGAGTATGTATTTAAGCAAAAAGACTCATGGAAGATGTGCTTAAAACCAAATGCTGGTTCAGTTGATGATTTATTGGTGGATGAGTTAAACGCCAAAGACTTGGTTGAAACAAAGCGTCTTTTAAGAAATACTTTTAAAAAGAATTTGCCAAGTTCAATATTTGATCGGAAAAAGATGAGTTTTCCAACACCATTTCAAGAATGGCTTGGAGATTCCCAAACGAACAATCTTCAAAGGTCTTGTCTAGAGATAAATAAACGAGTAGGAATATTTAATGACAGAGAGATACAACAACTTTTTAAGCGTAAAGATAGAAACATCTGGCTCCTAGCAAATGTTTGCTTTTGGCTAGAGAGTCTGGGTTATTGATTTTCAGTACACTTCTCTTTAAGTTGGTAAACTAGGTCGACTATCTTTCCTTGGATCTCTGTTAAGTGCTTATTTATCGCAGTTGTCACCTTTTTGTAAGCTGGGCGCAACTTTGTTAATTGATCGACGAGGCCGATTGCCTTATTCACTTGATCCAAAGCTCTCTTTGCAGAAGCTAAGTGACTCGCAGGAACTTCATAATTACCATCGCCAAGACTGCCAATTAAGTGTGCTAATGCTCTGCCGAGATGAAAGAGAATGGTCACTCCATGTTTTCTGTGTTCAGGCAGTAAAAAAGTCGCGTAGATGTTACACCAGCCAATCGAAACCTGTCTTAGTAACATAAATGAAGCGTGGTTTTCATAGTAAAGGCCAAGACTGAAGTCTTCTTCACTATCATCGTCTATTTCAGCCATTTCTTCTGGATCAAACTCAACATAGTAGTCACCATCATCCATTAAAACAGGGGTTTTGCCATCGAGCTTTTGCAGGATTATGTCATCGCTGCCAGGAAGTTCACCATACTTTTGTAGTAAATCAAAATACTTTGAAGCAAATTCGTCACTCTGGCGCATCGCCATTTCCCAGTCATACTCAGTCCAGTTTCTGTTATTTGACCATTCGGGTGTGTAGTCTTCAGGCATGAGGATCCTTTTGTTGCCAAAATGTGAAAGCTGTTTGACCGAAATCTTTTCTCCGAAATATTTGCCACTTTGTGTCAGTCGGTAAAACTGTATTTGAAAGGTGTTCTAGACAAAGTATACACTCCGATCCAGCCCAATCTGCGAGAGCTTCATTTTTGAGTAGATCTATGGCCATGACACAATTGTTGTCGTAAGGTGGGTCAGCTAAAACCAAGTCAGGCTGAACTTGAGAAAGTCGAGTTGGAATAGTTTGGTAGTCAGTCTGAATTATTTTACAAAAGTCTTTATCGCCGGTCGCTTTTTCGACTTTTTTCAGATTTTTTTCGATCACTTTGCAAGTAACTCTATCTCTTTCGATAAAGTAGACTTCTTCAGCTCCACGACTAAAAGCTTCTAGACCCAAAGCTCCAGAACCGGCAAATATATCTACGACTACACAATCGTCTATTTCACCGATGATGTTAAAAACTGATTCTTTAATGCGGTCGGTAGTTGGTCGAACAGCTTCATTTGGACCAGCTTCAAGTTTTATGCCGCGGGCATCTCCAGCGATGATTCTCATCTAAATTCTAACTTTTGGGTTTATATTATTTATGGCGTTGCAACGTGGGCAACGACTTACTTGTTCAGAACGGCTGACGATGTAGGTGAGCGAACATTCTTTGCACCTGCAAAGTTTCTCTTCTGAAATAATCAGGTCACTTCGAGATGTAATCCAAGCGTGGTAAACCCAAAAGCATAGTGCTGCCGCTAGGAATAGGATTACATATATTTCAAAATAGTTTTCTAGAGATATCGGGATCATTAAAAAGTCAGCTTATAATTTTCAGAAATATGCTGCTTTTTAATAGAAAGACAAGCTCTTATGTCAAGATGAACAAGGTTGTTCAGCAGAGAGTGCATCGCGAATTGCTTTGATCAATTCGGATGGTTTGATAGGCTCTTGCAAGTGCATGCCATCAACATTTTTAGTGACTCCACTCAGCCCTTCATGAATACTCACAATTGGTAGGCCTCCAAGGTTTTTATCCTCATGACACGAAACGTCTGTGGTTAAGATAAGATCATACTTTTCAACATTCCCATTTGGGATTTCAGCTGAAGTTGTAACACTTGCCTTTGCCTGAGAAAGTATTTCACAATAGTTTGTACAGAAATAAGACGAGCCAATGATCAAAATATTTTTCTCATGTAAGTCAAGAGCTTTGCGACTTTCGTTAGTATCATCATTGAACTTCAGAGGGATCTCGACCCAAAACTTGGTGCCAGAACCTTCTTTGCTATACATGCCGACATGGCCAGACATAGCTTCGGCGATTTGTTTACATATAGCGAGTCCCAAGCCAGTTCCACCATATTCATTTGAGATGGAAGCATCTGCTTGAATGAACTTTTGGAAGAGCTTTTTCTGAGCCTCTGTACTAAGGCCTATACCGGTGTCTTCGACTTCAATTCTGTAAACTGAACCCTTCGGAGAGCCTTGGTTGGATTTGATGTTGAAGGTGATACAGCCTTTATCGGTAAATTTGAGTGCATTGGCAGCATAGTTGGTTATGATTTGAGCAATTCTAGCTTGGTCGCCTATGACGTCGAGGTTTATGCCAGGCTCTGAGTTGATAAATATCTCAAGGTCTTTTTGACATGCTTTAGGGTAAATCATTTCAGAGACGCCTTGAACCATTTCTTCAATATTGAAAGGTTGCTGGTCTATATCGAGATGACCTGCTTCTATCTTTGAGATGTCGAGTAAGCTGTTCACTATATGAATAAGAGCTTCACCTGAACGGTTCATGATCTTTAAGTATTCATCTTGTTGAGCTGTCAGTCCAGTAGACTCCATAAGCTGAACAACGCCAAGTATGCCATTTAGTGGAGTTCTTATTTCGTGACTCATGTTGACCAAGAAGTCAGACTTAGTCTGTACATTGACCTTTTCATGGTATAAGGCTTCTTTAAGTAGACGAGAGACTTCAACAGTTCGTAGAGCACTTTTGATGCGAGCGTTGATGATTCCCCATTGATAAGGCTTAGTTATATAGTCAGATGCACCCATGTTTAGACCAGAGATGATGTCCTCACTTGTGTTGCGTCCTGAAACTATAACAACGGGAATATTGCTGGTTTTAGTGTTGCCCTTTAGGTTCGATAGAACCTCCAAACCGCTTATGTCCGGTAGTGTTATGTCGAGAAGAATTAGGTCAGGTAAGCAACAAAGGATCATCTCAAGCGCATCTTTACCTGTGCCAGCTTGTAGGACTTGGTATCCGCAGTTGACTAGCCTGTGAACAAGCATCTCTCTGCTTGTTACATCGTCCTCTACTAATAAAATTGTACTCATAATACCCTATTACTTAAATTGTTGTCCTTCTAAGTTCGCATGAAGTATGCCTATGTGAAGAATTTAACTTGGCCTGGTTTTGGCTCATCTCTTTTACGAAAATAGTTGGGGATACTGTTGTATGCTGTGAAATAAGGTGGAATATTTTATCTTTCGAAGTTTGAGCGCTTAAAGAAATTTGGGCTAGTTAGCAGAAAATTTTATCTGGGATTTTTTTCATGGTAGTATTTCCAAAAAGTTTGATGTTGTTGTCGATGGCGATGATGCTGTTTTTTTCGACAACAACCAATGCCGGTTTTTTTGATTCAGATTCTGAACCTAAGGCAGGTCGTGAGTATTTAGAGTCTGTACAAAAAACTGTAGATGAGACAGTTAAGAAAGTTAGTTCAGGTGTTGTCTTTCTGCAGCTTGCTCTAAAAAAGCCTGGTCGCACAAACTCTATCACTTTAAATGGTGTGGTAATCGACGATAAAGGCCATGTTGCTACGTTGTATTTTAAAGAGGGCGACGTGACAGATGTTAAAGCTTGGATCGGAGAAGAAGAGTATACTGCTAAGATAGTTAAAGCTGACATGCGCAACATGTTAACGATCATAAAAATCGAAACTAGTGAAAAAACACAACCAATAGTTTTTGGCGATACTTCTACATTAGTAACTGGCCAGTTTATTGTTGGAGTCAATGCGACTTCAAAAAACCTCGCGTTCGAACCAGCGGCAAGCTTTGGAAGTCTTAAGGCAATTATTGAAGGGAGTAGTGACTCAGTTTTAGTTAGCGGTATGAACTTGACTCACAATGTCGACATACCAACTTTGGGTATGCCTATTTTCAATCTAGATGGAGAAGCTATCGCTATATCTCAGGGCCGTTCCATTGTTCCAATAGATGGTGTCGCTAAAGCTGCGAAGATGTTTGCAAACCGTGGCGATGATGATTCAGATGAAGAACCTTGGATTGGTATAAACTATGAAGCAGTGAGTGAAGAGCTTTCACAAGTCCTTAAACTCCCTCGTGAGTCTATTCGCATCACTCGTGTTTACAGAGACTCCCCAGCCTCTAAAGGTGGTTTACTTCCTGGAGATGTCATCACTTCAATTGATGGAAAGAAGATCACTCGTCGTGGCGTAAGAGCTCTTTCACAAATTCGCAAATATCTTGAGCCGGAAATTGGTCGTCAGACAGATTTGGAAATAATTCGAAATGGTAAAGATAAAAGTCTATCAGTTATTTTTGATGAAAAACCAAAAGTAACTTCGATCAGTATTGAAGAGTTCGGTTTGACTGTAAATGACATAAGCTCTACAGACTACTATCGTTACAACCTTAAAGTGAATGAAGGTGTTTTGGTTACTGGTATAGAGGGTGGTTCTCCAGCAGCAACTAGTACTTACTTCGGCCGTCCACTCATTTCGCGTGGTGATGTTATCACTGAAGTTCATGGCTTTGAAATAAAGAATATCAAAGATCTACGTGGGGCACTAGAAAAGCTTAGAGAGAAGAAAGAGTCAGCAGTATTTATACGACTTCAACGTGGTAATAGACCAACATCAGTGAGCTTAGATACCGCTATCGGTCAGAAGACCAAAGATAGGAAGGAGAAATAATCATGAGAGTTTTAATTACTTTATTCGTTCTATGTACATCTGTTGCATTTGCTCAAAATGATGGCGAAAAGCTTTTTAGAAAAGTTGATAAGTCTGTTGTTGCCATTCAACATGAACGCGCTGGAGGCAGTGGATTTATAGTTGATGAAAGTGGTTTGATTGTGACAAATGGTCATGTCGTTTCAATGATGGATGTTGAGAATCCACGAGACACAGCACGACGTATAACGGTTATCTTGCATAATGATAAAAAGTATCAGGCAAGAGTTATCGGGTTCTCATTGGATCCAGATGTCGCTCTGTTAAAGATCGAGACGACTGAACCACTAGACGCAGTTGAGATCGGTAACTCAGATAAAGTTGTGACCGGTCAAACTTGTTATGCGTTTGGCGCGCCACTTGGTCAAAAGAGAACTTTGACTGGCGGTATCATTTCAAATACAGCTCGTACAAGTTTAGGAACTTTCACCAAAGTTTTTCAAATGGATGCGATCATCAATCCGGGTAACTCTGGTGGTCCATTATTTAATGCTAAGGGAGAAGTTATAGGGGTGAATACCTACGGCGGTAAAGCTGGTATGGGTTTTTCGATTCCAATCAAGTATGCCATGACTCTCAAAGAGCATTTCCAAAAGTTTGGTCGCTTTGTTAGAACAGATGTTCCTTTCTTCGTTTCAAAAGCTATGCCTGAAGAGTTTGCTAAGGTACTTGGAACTCCACAAGGTGTTTATGTCGATTACATCATCCCCAACTCTTACTCAGAGAGTATTGGTTTGAAAAATGGCGACGTGATTATTGAGATGGATGGCAAGCCTTCAAGTGGTAAATCTGAGGAAGACTACTATGAATGGAACTGGGACTTGCAGACGAAAGTTGTTGGTGAAAAAATTGTTTTTAAAATCCTTCGTAAAGAAAACGGTAAGTGGGTAGAGAAGACAGTTTCTGGTATTTTGAAAGAGGATGAACCTGCGCCACAATATGGCCGTCAGATAGGTGAATTGAAAGAGATCTCTTACCCTGAGCTTGGGTGGGGTGTTCAATCAATCACTATGGGCTCTTACTTTATCTACAATCTTCCTACCGACAAAGGTATGAGAGTATCTTCAGTTAAGTCAAATGGAGCTGTTGCTCGTGCAGGTATAAATGCGAATGACGTGATTGTGAAGATTAACGATCAAGAAATAACTGACGAAGAGACATTTCAAAATGTTGTAGACGGCATTCTTACTGAGCAAAAGAAGTTTATGTCTATCTCAACACTTCGTGGAAACGACAAATACTTCAATGTAGTTAAGGTTTCTTATTACCTTAAAAATAGAAAAGTTTTGATCATTTCAAATGGAGCTCCGGAAGAGCTTGCTATCTTTAAGCGAAGACTACAGCTACAAGGTGCTAAGGTCACAGTTTCAAGTACAGTTGAGTCTTATGCCGATGGAGACTGGGATGGAGTGTTACTTCATGGCGAATTGGCTTTTTCTAAGAAAGAAAATGCAGAACTTTTAGCTAGCTTGGTAGAGAAGAAGACAGTTTTAGGTTTGATTGGCAAAACGCCTCTGTTATTAGTTGATGGTCCAGAGTCTCTAAAAGATAGTAAGATCACTATGGATAAAGACTTTTCTCCTAAGCTAATTAAGCTTGGTTTTAACTATACTGGTAAAGACGTTGAGTCAGATGGAACTTTGGTGACATCTACTGGTTTTGACCGCAAGACTTCGCGCAGTTTCCTTGAAGCATTCTCCGCAAGTGTAGCTCGCCGAACTGATCCACGTGACTAGAATTTATAAAACTGCTTGAAAGTTTTTTTTGAGCAGTTAAATGGATCTGAAAAAGTTACAGGAACACAATAAATGCATATTTCTGATTACGATTATCATTTGCCCGAAGAATTAGTGGCAAGGCACCCTGCAGCAAAAAGAGATGAATCTAAAATGCTGATGGTTGATCGGGAGTCAGGTGAACTTGATCCTCAGATATTTAGTCACTTTTCAGAAGTTATTCAGCCTGGTGATGCACTGGTTTTAAACGATACGAAAGTTATTCCAGCAAGAATTTTTGGTAAAAGGATTCCATCTGAAGGGAAAGTCGAAGCTCTTTTGATTGAAGAAAGAGCTCCTGGTCTTTGGCAAGCGATGCTGAAACCCGGTAAAAGGATGAAGCCTGGAGGCCGAGTTCAGGTTGATGGCGTTGATAACACTTTTGAAGTCGTTAGCCGCTTAGACGATGGAACCTTTGAGATACAGTTTGATACTGAACATGTTCTGCCCATGCTAGATAAGTGCGGTAGACTGCCACTCCCTCCATATATGAATAGAGAGATGGAGCTAGATGATACTGACAGGTACCAGACAGTTTTTGCTAAAGAAGAAGGCGCAGTTGCAGCACCAACCGCAGGCTTACACTTTACCGAGTCTTTACTTGAGGAGTTAAGCACCAAGGGTGTAAATGTAGCTTACCTAACTCTTCATGTTGGACCTGGAACTTTTCTACCTGTGTCTGTAGACGATTTTTCTCAGCATAAAATGCACTCTGAAGCTTATTCTTTATCACAAGAAACAGTAGATGTCCTCAAGAAAACTAAGGAAAATGGCGGCCGCATTTTTGTCATAGGAACTACCTGCGTTCGTGTCCTTGAGAGTTGTTGGGATGAAAATGAATTTTTGATTCCAGGAGAAGGTCGCACAGAGATATTCTTATACCCTCCATATAAGCCTAAAGTTGCAGATGCTCTTTTGACAAACTTTCACTTGCCGAAATCTACTTTGCTTATGTTAGTATCTTGTTTTGTAGGTAGAGAAAATATGTTTAAAGCTTATGAGCATGCGATTCAAAACAATTTTAGATTTTACAGTTATGGCGACTGTATGTTGTTGACATGAAAAAGGTCACCGACTTTCAGGCAAAAGTTTATGAAGCTTTAAAGCTGATTCCTGAAGGTCGAGTTACGACTTATAAACTGCTTGGGAAGTTTATCGACTGCAAGTCCTCTCAGGCGATTGGTCAAGCTTTGAAAAAGAACCCTTTCGCTCCAGACGTTCCTTGCCATAGGGTAATAAAAACGGACCTCAGTATCGGCGGTTTTTATGGGGAGGTTACGGGTGAAAAAATTACTGATAAGCTCAAGATTTTGAGCAAAGAAGGCGTGATTTTTGAAGATGGTTTTTTGGCAGATGAGAAGCAACTCATAGATCTTGCTAAAAGGTAGTTAGCATCGCAGGGAAATCCTGCGATACTTATATAATCAACTGGCTTCTTGGGAGTCTGAATTTCGCCAGATTAGCACTTTGTATCGGGGAGTAAAACCACCGATGCTTATATTTGCTAAAGTGGATTGATGGATAGTCAGTATCTCACTCCACTTAACGGAAAGCTTACCAAAGTTTTGGATTTCTATATAGAGACCGTAGTCACAAACTTCGATTAATTTAGCTTCATGAACTATTTCATTTTTTGTAGTGACGATAAGTTCATCACCGTACTTTATTTGGTATTTCATATATTTACCTCTACACACACTTACTTTGTTATAGCATAAAGGCTTCCGCTTTCAGTTTGTGCAATGTAAGTATCTTATGTAGAGGGCCTTAGTGTATATTTCGGTGTTATATATATATTCTCATTATTGAGAAATTATCATTTTGGATTATTTAAAGGTAGTGTGATAGTGAAGGTGGCACCTTCATTAACAGTACTTGTTGCTTGTACAGAACCATTCATACTTTTTATCAAATGACTAACACTTGAGAGACCTAAGCCGGCACCTTCTCCGACATCTTTGGTCGTGAAAAATGGATCCCATATTTTGGCGAGAATGTTTTCTGGTATGCCACAACCATTATCTTGAATTGAGAGATATATGTTTTGATCATCGTGTTGAGTCGAAATACAGATATTTGCGTTATCAATATTTTTAACGGCATATAAAGAGTTGCAAAGTAAACTACTAATTATCTCTGTGACAGTTGCAGGGTGACATATAGTCTCCGGTAAGTCGTCAGCTTTTTCTAAAGAAAGCTGACAAGATGAAAGTTCTTTAGAATAAAGAGTTAATGAGTTCTCGATTGCTTCATTTAAAGAATAACTTTGTTCTTCGTCTGCGGGTAAATCGAGTGTGACTAAGCGATCTGTGATGCTTCTCAGCTGCAAAAACTCTTCATTTGATTCTTCGACGATATCGAGACAATTTTTTAGATTTTTCTTACAGGTTTTGTGAAAGTCTTCAAACTCTTCTGGAATTGCCGCAACTGCTTCAGATATGCGATTGAGGTACTTACTTAAACCGTTGAAATTACTTTTTATACAGGCTAGAGGATTATTTAGTTCATGTGAGAGTCCTCCTACCATCTTTGAGACTGCTGCGGTTTTCTCTTCTTGAAGAAGTATAGCTTGGTACGATTTCAGCTCTTCGTGTTGCGTTTGCAACTTTCTTCGTGCATCGATTTGAGCAAAGTGACTTTTGACTCGCATGAGTAGGGAGCCACTGTCTACAGGTTTCAAGATAAAGTCTACACCACCCGCTTCGTATGCTTCTTTCATAGCAGTAGACTCTTCACTTGCCGTTAGGAATATGATTGGGATGTGGCTGATATTTTCGTTTTTCTTAAAATTTTTACAAACTTGGTAACCTATTTCATTTTCCAGCATGACATCTAAAATGATCAGATCTATTTGCTGTTCATCTATTTGCTTTAGACCTTCCTCAGAGCATGCAGCCTCATGGACTTTATAATCGTGTCTTTCAAGAATTTTTTTAAGTAGTTTCCTGACAGAGCTTTGATCATCTATGAGTAGGATAGAATTCATTTTGAATCAACCTGAAAGTCTATTTGAAATTCAGTACCTTCACCAAGAGTGCTTGTACATGAGATCTGAGCATTGTGGCGAGTTACTATTTCTTTAGAGATGGCTAAGCCTTGACCCGTACCAGTTTCTTTTGATGTTTCGTACCAATCGAATATTTTGGAAATTTTTTCTGGTGAAATTCCGGCAGCGTTATCTTTGATTGAAAGACTAAGCTTATCATTATTTTGTGATAGGTTTACCTTTATTAACCTTTCGGCAGAACCCTCGCTGTAAGCTTCTATGGCATTTATCAAAATGTTAATGATAACTTGGCTGATTTGCGACGCAACTCCCATTATACAATCGTCTTGGGTAGAGAAGTTATAATCCAGTTTTACATCTTTTTGATTTGCTTGAGGCTTAATTATATTTAAGGATGTTTCGACTATGGCACCTAAAAAGCAAGGTTTCATATCTTGATCGTTTTTGAGGAGGCTGCCTATATTATTAAGTATTTCTTTTATTTGTTTGAGGCCAACTTTGTTTTCATCAATAACTTCAAGGAGTTGGTTTTGAAGCTTTTCGTCATCTAGCTTTCGCAGTTTCTTTTCTAGGTGGTTGTTATTACTAACTATATAGGCGAGAGGAGATTTTAGATCGTGTAAGATTGCCCCTGTCATCTGCCCTAGTAGTTCTAACTTATTATTTTGTTCAGTATTTGGATTCATTAAAGAACTCGTTTAATTTTTCCATCGACAAATTTAAAGCGGCTCATCCCGGGGATTTTCTCTTTGTATGTCTCTTCAACCTCACTTATTTGAAGATGCACAACTGGATCCATAAAGTCATTGAAACTAATGAAGGTATTTTTAAGATCTTTTGAAATCAACATATTTTTAAGTTTGTTGATTTTCCCTTCGAGAACCATTAAAGCTTTTTGTTCTTTCTTAAGAGCAAGCAGTTTATTTCTTACTTTTTCTTTTGCTCCTGCATTCATTTTACCAAGGTTCTCAGCTTTGCCAGCAGCGGATAAGAATACCTCAATCTCTTGTTGTGAGATGAGTATAGCTCTTTCCATTTCTGCATGGAGTGTGTTTGCTTCATTTACTTGTTTTTGAATTCGTAAGTCTATGCCGGCTATGAGTTTAGTGGTGCACCCTTCAGCGCCGACAGACTTCAGTTGGATGGAATTTAAGCCATTTAAAACTCCACCAACAACAGCACCTCGAGTTTTAGAGGAAACACCATTTCCGTGGACTTTAAGGTCGCCACGACAAAAGACTTTAGCCATGAAAGTGTGGGCATTTATCTCAACGTTTCCGTCACAAACTAAAACGCTTTTTTCGAGATAACCGATGTGACACTCTTGTTGTGAGTAAAGAAAACTATGTTGACCACTAGCACCCCATTCTATGTGGAGCTTTCCCTTGCAGCTGATTTTAACGTGATCTTCAACTTTTTTGAGGACTTTGAGATCGCCATCTATGGTGAGTTGACCACCGTTTAAAACGTGATTCGCACAGGTAACATTTCCACTATAAACGATAGGACCGGTAACATTGCCTATATCTTCTTGGATGGTTGGAGAGATACCTAGGTGAGAAATCGATGTCGGTGTTAGGTGAAGTAAACCAGGTTCTGTTGAGATGTATTCACAAGTTGTGGCATCTATTATTTTTAATACGATGCCATCATTGATGGTAAAGATTTTTTTATAAAAATGTTCGAGAACTTTTTCTGGAGTAGATTCATTCATTTCTTTAATTGCTAGGAGTTCTTCTTCAGTTCTTTCGAAAGTGATAGTCGCGATTCTTTGTGTCTTACTTGATTCTAAATATGCACTAATATGCGTCTTCTCAGAGTTATTCATAAAACTCTTAAGACGTTCATGCGTTTTGTCGTCAGTGAACCTTACGCTATATTTCTTTTCAGTGCTCAAACTAATCTTCCAGTGATTCCAGTAAGTCGTCTATGCTTCCGAGGATAGAGTCTTTCTTTTGCATAACCTTCCACATAGAAATAAAAATTTCGACGATAGGCATATAGCCTTCGATTCGATCCATGACATCTTCTTTTGCACCTTTAAGGCCGATGTAACCTTGGCACTGATTTTGGCGCCACATTTGAATTGACTTAAAGCCTTCTTCTTCGATAACCTCGTGGCTTATCAATGCTTCTTCAGCTTTAGTTAAAGTGATGATGTCTTTCTCAATAGCTTTTTTAACGATATTGAGATCTTTCTTTTCGAGAAGTAATCGTAGAGATTTTTCTCTCATTGTCAGTTCTTTGGTACGTTCCCAGACGCGAATCTCGAGTTCGTCGTTATAGGCACTTAGTTGCTCATAACTCTTTTGAAGTTCTTCGGATAAACAGGAATTCTCTAATTGTTTATCGAAAAATGATTTTGCGTTTCTTAGGGTTAGGATTAAAGCATCGTCATCCCATGGTTTTACTTGGTAACTCCAAATAAAACTTTTATTTACAGCGTCTAAAACTTGCTCTCTATCTGCAAAAGCAGAGAGAACTATGCGAACGCTGTTTGGGCTTATTTCTCGGGATCGAGAAAGAAACTCTATACCATCCATTGCCGGCATACGGATATCACTGAAAATTACGTCGAAGTCATGTTCTTTAACCAACTTTAACCCTTCGTCACCGGATTCTGCAGTAAAGATTTCAAAATCTTCATCTTCAACAGTCCGGTATAAAGCTTTCAAGATATTTGCCTGGTCATCTACAAATAAAACTTTAGCCATATTTAAACCTTTTTTAGTCTTCCAAATAGGTTTCGCAAGATTGGTGCACAATTCTCTGAAATGATTTGTTGTGCTTTGGAATATTTTCTTTTTAGAGTTTTTGAGCCCGCTGTCGAGATAATTGTCGTAAAAAGAGACTTCGTTTGCGAGATTTGAGTGAGTTGTTCGAATATATAGACAAATAATTGTGGATGATGTGTATGAAATACTTGCTGCTAGTTTTTTTTATTAGTTTACTGACTCAGGCTGACACTAAAAAGGTTATGATTGTGGCAGGTAAAGACAGTCATGGGCCGCATGCTCATAACTGGACTCTAGGTGCTGAACTTTTAGCCAAGCAGATAAACCAATCTGGTTTAGATGTAAAAGCAGAAACTTACCATATGTGGCCGAGTAGTCAGCAAGCTTTTAAAGACGTTTCTTCCGTTATCATATTATGTGATGGAGCCAAGAGACACGTTCTACTACCTCAGCTTGAAAAGTTTGATAAACTTATGAGTCAAGGTGTCGGTTTAGTAAATATCCATTTCGCAGTTGAGATTCCCAAAGGCAAGGCTGGTAACTATATGTTGAAGTGGATGGGAGGTTACTTTGAGACTGATTGGTCAGTTAATCCACATTGGTTGGCAGAGTTTAAAAGTTTGCCAAAGCATCCCATAACAAGAGGAGTAAAGCCATTCTCTCAAAAGGATGAGTGGTACTACCATATGCGTTTTCAGCCTAAAGGAGTGATTCCAATTTTAAGTGCACTGCCACCGGCTTCAACTTTGAAAAGAAAAGATGGACCTCACTCAAACAATCCACATGTCAGAAAGTCAGTTTTAGAGAAGAAAGAGATGCAGCATGTCGCTTGGGCATATGAAAGAAAAGATGGTGGTAGAGCCTTTGCTACAACTGGAGCTCACTTTCATAAGAATTGGAACAATAAAGACTTTTTGAAGTTGGTTCTAAATGCCATAGTTTGGACTGCAAAAGTAGAAGTCCCAGAAGAAGGGGTTAAAACGAGTTCTAACCCCGTAGAGTAATTTAAAATTCGATACCTTTTTGAGCCTGAATTCCACCTTCAAAAGCGTGCTTTATAGGCTTCATCTCGGAGACAGTATCTGCAACATCAATTATTCCTTGAGGTGCATTTCTTCCGGTAATGATGATGTTTAGTTTCTCGGGTTTGTTTTTAATAACTTCAGCAACTTTTTCTGTTGAGAGGTAGCCTAAGTCTAGAGCGATGTTTAGTTCATCGAGAACGATAAGGTGTGTATCTGCTTTCCCAGAGCGAACGTTTTCAATTCGTTCAACGACAGCGTCCCAACCTTTTTCGGCAGCTGCTATATCTTTACTTTTATCTTGAGTGTCCCAAGTAAAGCCTTCACCAGAGACGATGTGTTCTACTTCGTCAAATTTCTTAAAAATCTCTTGCTCACCAGTTTTCCACTGACCTTTGATAAACTGGACGATCACAACTTTATAACCGTAACCAACTGCTCGCATAGCAGTTCCGAAAGCAGCAGAAGATTTACCTTTGCCGTCGCCAGTATTGACGATAACTACGCCACGATCAATTAATTTTTCTCTGACTTTTTGACGTTGCTCTTTTTGAAGAGCTTTCATTTTTTCTTTGTGTTCTTCAGCTTTACTCACGGTATTTCCTAAATTTGTTTGCTGTAAATTAGTCTTATCAGTCTTGATTACATCAGAGGAAGTTTAAAAACAATGAAATCTTTAAAGACCCATTATCTGGTAGATTTTATCTAGATCGACAGATTCTCGAACGACACTGGCTAGTTGATCAAATGCAGGCTCAAGATTGTAAGCGGTGGGCTTATCTTTTAAATAAATGCCTTTTTGTTTGCGCAGCTCATTTAGAAACTGCCAACGATAAGTGTCGTTATCGAAGATGCCGTGGATATAAGTACCCCAAACATTTAGAGCTCTACTTTGTACACCGAGTATTTCTCCGCCGTCTTCGTGTATAACTAAATCAGAACCTAAAGTTGTATGACCATGGTGTATTTCATAACCCTCAACATTGTTTGCTAGCTTAACTTGCTTAAGAGTTTTATTTACAGCCATTTCAGTTTCTATGTCAAGTAACGTGAGACCATCTATTTCTTTGACTGATGATTCAATGTTGTGAGGATCTTTGATGCTTTTACCTAACATCTGGAATCCACCACATATGCCTACGACTTGGCAGTTTGTTTGGTGAAGAAGTTCTTGGATTTTGGCTGCTTTACCACTTTCTTTTAAGTGGATGAAGTCTTTGATTGTAGACTTACTTCCTGGGATGATGATACAGTCGGGAGTTCCTATGTCTTCAGCTTTTCGAGCTATTCTCATTTGAACATCATCTTCAACATCGAAGGCATCAACATCAGTAAAGTTAGAGATCTTTGGTAGGCCAATAAGAACTATGTCGAGAAAGTCCTGATTGTTATTTTGTTTCAGTTCTTTAAAGCTTATGTCATCTTCTTCAGGTAAACCTAAATCATGAATGTATGGTATAACCCCGAGAACAGGGCAACCTGTATGATACTGAACGAATTCGTGAGCATCTCCCAGCAAACTTGCGTCGCCTCGAAAGCGGTTTACCAGAAAGCCTTTTATAAGCTCTCGCTCCCAAGGCAAAAGAACTTCAGTTGTTCCGACAAAAGATGCATAGACTCCACCTCGATCTATATCGCCAGAGACCAAAACAGGAGCGTTCGCATAGTGTGCCATGCCTAAGTTGACTATGTCATTTTTCTTTAGGTTAACTTCGGCCGGACTGCCAGCTCCTTCTAGGACAAGTACATCAAACTCATCAGCCAATGAATCGTAAGACTTTTTTATTTCCGTGAAGGCTTTTTCTTTGTAGTTGGTGTAACCCTGCCAAGTCATATTTTCGATTGGTTTCCCGTTTAGAATAATCTGACTTTGAGTATCGGCATTTGGCTTAAGTAAGACTGGGCCCATACGTATGTCTGGGTCGATACGGCATGCTTGCGCTTGCACAACCTGTGCTCGTGGTATCTCTAAACCATCATGTGTGACATAGGAGTTGAGTGACATGTTTTGCGACTTAAAAGGAGCGACTTTATAACCGTCTTGAAGAAGGATTCTACAGAAGGCAGCAGTTAAGATGCTTTTCCCGGCATTTGATGCAGTTCCCTGAATCATTAATGAAGGAGTTTTCTTCTTAGTAACAGTTTTTGTTATGTCGCTACTTTTCTTTGAAAACTCTTTTTGAACGAATGCTTCTTGGCAAATGAGTAATGTGAGTTGATCTAAAGAGCTTTTATCTAAATTAAGGTTTTGAGCGGAAATGCCTTTTGGTAAAATACATAGCCAGAGTTTTTTCCCAGGAAGTCCAAGAGCGGCGCATAAGTTGACCAGATTTAGAGAGTTTTCCTTAGGAGTAAATGAAGTGCTGAATTCTAGAGTTAGGTCAGTGTCGATCTTAATAGATGACGTAGCAAAGAGTTGCTCAGTTGGTATCTTCAAAAAAGAACTCGCAGTTTCAAGGAACTCGCCGTACAGGTTTTCATTTTCCACATAACAAGACTCTAAATTTCGGCTGACAAAAGACCTTAACCAAGCAGGAGGTTCTCGTCGAGGGTTGTTATCGGATATAGAGCTCATAGAAAGTGTCTTTTTTGCAATGATTTGATCATGTTTTTTGATGGATTCAAACGGAATCACTTTGAGTCTTGGATTTATGTTTTACTTTATCTGTAAATAAAATCATGGAAGCATTTATGAAAACGGCTATGGCTAGGCATATCTTGGTAAAAAAGAAGGAAGATGCGGAAGCTCTTAAAAGTAAACTTCTTAAAGGTGCTGACTTTGGAAAACTGGCTCGACAACACTCAACATGTAACTCTGCAAAACGTGGCGGAGACCTCGGAGAAGTAAAGCCCGGTCAGTTGGTCCCAGCTATAAACAACATAGTTTTCAAGAAAGAGGTTCAGAAAATTCACGGTCCATTGAAAACAAAATTTGGCTTCCACTTAGTCGAAGTTTACTTCAGAGATTTTTAAAGAATACGATCTTTTTTAAATTCAGTTGCGCAAAAAATATTTTTTCGAACGTCCCCTATTTCAGAAATTAACAGGAGATTGTGATGAAGAAAATAATGATTGTGCTGATGATTGCTCTGTTGGGAGTTTCAGCGACTGCTCACGACAAAGATGCGATTGTTAGTTTGCGTCAATCAGGTAAGGTTTTTGCCAAAGTTGCCAAAGATGTTTCACCCGCTGTTGTGTTGATCAAGTCTGAGAAAGATGTTTATCCAAGCAATCAAAGGTTCCGCGGTGGTCAAGAAGACTTCCTGAGAAGATTCTTTGGTGAGCGTTACCAACAACGCCCAAAACAAGAAGATGCACCGCAAAAGAAACGTCGCCAAGAAGTTGGCCAAGGTTCAGGGTTCCTTATCTCTGAAGATGGCTTAATTCTGACAAATAGTCATGTCATTGGCCAAGCAGATGCTTTGAAGGTTATTCTTCTAGATGGCCGTGAATTTGAAGCCAAAGTTATTGGTACAGATGACAAGTCAGACGTTGCTGTTATAAAAATAGACGGCAAGGACTTTCCAACTATTCCTCTTGGAAATTCAGACAAAATAGATGTTGGAGAGTGGGTTCTCGCTTTAGGGAATCCATTTGGTTTATCACACACTTTGACTGCTGGGATTGTCAGTGCAAAAGGCCGAAGTGGTGTGGGAATCGTCGATTATGAAGAGTTTATTCAGACCGATGCAGCGATAAATCCGGGTAACTCTGGAGGTCCTTTGGTGAATTTAGATGGAGAAGTTGTTGGTATAAATACGGCAATTTATAGCCGCAGTGGTGGTTACATGGGAATTGGTTTTGCCATACCTGTGAACATGGTCAAGAAGATCAAAAATCAGTTGGTTGATAGTGGCGCAGTGACACGTGGTTTCTTAGGAGTACTACCGCAGGATATAGATAGTGAATTGGCAAAATCGTTTGGTGTAAATGATGGTGTGCTTATTTCACAAGTGACTCCAGATTCACCGGCAGATAAAGGCGGCGTTAAAGTTGGCGATATAGTGGTCGGTTTTGATGGAAAGACTATTAAAGATGTTGGTCCATTTAGAAATGTTATAGCTATGAAACTGCCTGGTGACACAATTAAAATGGATGTGATTCGCAATGGCAAGAAGAAGTCTTTGACCATCACTTTAACATCTCGTCCAGATGAAGCAAAAGTTGATGCTGTAAATGACTTTGGTATAGTTGTCGGCGAAGCACCAGGCAACCTGAGCGTTGATAAAGGCATAGTTGTTACTGAAGTAAAACCAGGTTCTGTGGCAGCTTATGCAGGAATAAAAGCAGGTATGGTCATAGTTGAAGTAAACCGCATGAAGGTGAACTCAGTTTCGGACTTTGACAAAGCAGTTGCCAAGGATGAACAAAAAATGTTACTTCTTATCGATTCTGGCCGTGGTGCTCAGTATATGATTCTTAAGAAGTAAAAAGATACAAACTGAGAGAGGTGCTGGCGCTTATGCCGGCATTTTTTTTGGAAGCTTAATATTAATCAACATACAGATAATTAGAAAAACTAAAGAGCCAACCAAGCAGCCTTTTAGACCATAGATCTGGTAAAGAACTCCGGATAGAAGAGTACCTACTAATCGGCCTATGGCATTCGCCATATAATAGAAGCCGACATTCATTGCAGCTTTGTCATTGTCCGCATAGTCGAGTATTAGAAATGAGTGGACAGATGAGTTTAGTGCAAAGAAAAAGCCAAAGATATATAGGCCCACAATGAGTACTTCTGGTTTTTGGTTTAATCCAAAGTAGCAAGAAATTAATCCGATCATAGATAAAGTGAGCAGTAAGGCTAGAGTCGTTGCTGCTTTTCCGTCTGGAACTGCATTATCTTTTCCCTTAACAAGCTTAGGCGCAATTGATTGGATAAAGCCATAGATGATCACCCAGACGGCCATAAATGAACCAATCTTAGAAAAGCTCCAGCCGAGCCCTTCAGACATGAAAATAGGTATGCCAACGACAAACCATATGTCCCGAGCCCCAAATAGAAAAACTCTAGAAGCGGCGAGTAAATTTATATTTCTGCCCTGAGAAAAAAGTTCTTTGAGGCGGTTTTTACTTTTAGCTTGGCCGAGGTCGCCATTTAGAATCAATAGAGTCGTTATGAAGATGACCAGTATGATCGCTGCCATGATAAGAAGAGAACTTTTAAAACCCCAGACTTGTAGAAGCAGTCCTCCAAAAAAGAAGCCGGCACCTTTTATGGCATTCTTAGAGCCTGTGAGTATCGCAACCCATTTGAAAAGTTGCGAGTTTTGATCTTTCGGAACTAAGAACTTTACGGCGGTTTTTGAGCTCATTTTAGTTAAGTCTTTGGCGATTCCAGATAAAGCTTGTGCTAACATAACAAAAGACACAGCCTTTATCTCAGACCAAGAGGCATCTAAAAAACTAAGCATTGTCAGTGAAATAACTTGGAGAGCAAGACCATATATGAGTGTGGTTTTTAAGCCTTTTTGTTGAGCTAACCAACCACCAAATAGATTTGTTATAACTCCACAAAATTCATAAAGGAGAAAGAGGAAAGCGAGCTTAACGGGCGAGTAACCTTGGTCGTGAAAATAAAGTAGAGTCAACATACGCAGCGCGCCATCTGTAAGCATAAAGCTCCAGTAAGCAGCAGTGACGATTATGTAGTCTCTAACTTTATTCATGATACTTTTTAGATGCTTTTAGCAACCTTTTCAGTTAGATCGACCATGCGGTTTATATAACCTATTTCGTTGTCATACCAAGCAAGGATCTTTAATTGAGTACCATCGATAACCATTGTTGAAAGAGCATCGATGATTGACGAGCGTTTGTCGTCTTTATAATCAACAGATACAAGAGGTTTTTCTTCGTAACCCAGTATGCCTTGAAGGTAAGTCTCAGAAGCTTCTTTTAGTAAAGAATTAACTTCTTCTTTGGTTGTCTCGCGTTTCAGTTCGAAAACACAGTCAGTGAGAGACGCATTTAAGAGAGGAACACGGACAGCAACGCCGTTAAGCTTTCCTTTCAGTTCCGGGTAAATCATCGTTATCGCTGTAGCAGAGCCCGTTGTTGTTGGGATAAGAGACTGACTACAAGAACGTGCTCTTCTCAAGTCTTTATGTGGTGCATCGATGATTGTTTGAGTGTTGGTTATATCATGGATAGTTGTCATGCAACCATGTTCAATACCAAGTTTTTTATGGATGACTTCAACAACAGGAGCTAGGCAGTTAGTTGTGCATGAAGCTGCGGTTACTATGTCGTAGCTTTTTTCGTAAAGATCATCATTTACACCGTAAACAATGTTAAGGACACTTTCATCTTTCACTGGAGCTGAAACTACAACTTTCTTGACGCCGTTTTCTAAGTAAGGTTTTAGTGACTCAACAGTTTTGAACATGCCTGTACACTCGATAACCAAGTCGATGCCTTGGCCAGCCCAATCGAACTTTTCAGGTTTATCAACATGTGAGACAGTGATGCTTTTGGAACCAATTTTTATTACATTATTTTCTACAGAAATATCTCTATCCCAACGACCGTGAATAGAGTCAAACTCAAGTAGGTGAGCTGCAGTTTGAGCATCACCATGAAGTTCGTTTATGTGAACAAGTTCTAAATCATCTCGATCAAATGCTTCGCGAAATGCTAAACGGCCCATGCGGCCAAAACCGTTGATTGCTACTTTTATTTTCATCTTTACTTAAACCTATTATTTCCATGATTGTCGAAATGAATATTCAAAAAAAGCCTTAGCAGCAGTTATTCTTAGGAAGACATGATTCCCCTTCACAACATTCGTCGAGAAGAAAATCAATCATGCCCTGAAGTTGTTTGAAGTGGGGATGGTAAAAAATATGGCGGCCTTCTTTCTCTTGGTTGATTAAACCAACATTCGTCAATTTAGATAAGTGATGAGAAAGAGTTGAGTTTGGTATATCCAGCTGTTGCTGCAAATCCCCAACATTGATTTTTTTATGGCCGCTTTTAACTAGGATTCTGAAGATCTCTAGACGAGTTTCATTTCCTAGTTCCCCAAGGCATGCTGCTGTTTCTTGTATATTCATGCTCACATAAATAACAAGCTTGCAGCAAGAATCAAGATTATATTTCGATAATTATCGAAATATTAATATTAGTCACAATTATCGATAAGCATTTTTTTGAAATCTTTTAGAACACAAACAAGGTCGCCAATCAGTTTGGCGCATTCGTCATGATTATTGTCTTTCATGTGTGACTCAAAATCTTCGATTATTGGAATCATTGGTTTTACACCAAATTTAATCGCGTTTGCTTTAAGTTCGGTAGTTTCTTCAAGTATTGCTGCACTTGAGGCGTCTGATAAGTTCTTGAGTTTATGTAGAGACTCAGCGAAAGATGCGAGTGACCCTTTTGCAACATCCCCAAGAAAGAATTTCTGATAGCCCTTTGCTAACATTTCGTGTTCCCATTCCTCGAAATTCATGTCTGTTCCTTTATATATGTTCCGTGAGGATTATCTATCGGAGTAAATTTAAGGCTCTTTAGCTTTGATTGAGAATTTTAAGGAATAAATAACTTTTCTTGTCACCTTTTGCTTAAGATCTTAGTAGAATCAGGATGTGTGACAGTGTGGTTACTTATTTAAATAAATTATAGGTGTGAAATGATTAAAAAATCCTTCTGGTGGGTCCTCTGCTTATCTGCCATAACTGTATCTGCAGAAAAACCGAATATTCTCTTCATTTTTAGTGATGACCATGCAACTCAAGCAGTTAGTTCCTATGGCGGTCACTTGAAAGATGTAGCACCAACTCCTCATCTAGACAGTATTGCCAAAGAAGGTATGCTTTTTAAAAGATGTATGGTTACGAATTCAATTTGCGGTCCGAGTCGCGCGACGATCTTAACCGGTAAATACAGCCACTTAAATGGTTTTATGACCAATGAAACTACGAAGTTTGATGGCGCTCAACAAACATTTCCTAAACTTCTTCAGAAGATGGGTTACCAAACTTCAGTGATCGGGAAGTGGCACCTTGGAAGTGAACCTACAGGCTTTGATCACTGGGAGGTTTTGATTGGCCAAGGCTACTATTACAATCCAGACTTTAGAACGCCTAAAGGAAAAGAAAGAGTAGAAGGTTACTGTACTGAAGTTGTCACAGATAAAGCTCTTAACTGGTTAGATAAAAAGCGCGATAAAAATAAGCCGTTTATGTTGATGATGCAGCACAAAGCACCACACAGAGAATGGTCTCCTGCACCAAAGTATCTTACAGCTTTTGATGATGTTACTATCCCTGAACCAGATACACTTTTTGACTCATATGAAGGTCGTGGTCGTGCAGCTAGAGAGCAAGACATGACTATTCATCAAACTATGACTTTAGGCAAAGACTTAAAGATTCCTGAGTATGATAGAAAGGGCGATTTAGCTAGAAGAATTTCTAAGAGAATGACTCCAACACAGTTAAAGGCTTGGAATGCTGCTTATGGTCCTAAAAATGCCAAACTTCTAAAAGAGAAACCAACCGGAAAAGATCTTGTTCGTTGGAAGTACCAGCGTTATTTAAAAGACTACTTGCGTTGCATCAAGTCAGTTGATGAGAGTGTCGGTCAAGTTCTACAGTATCTCAAGGATAACGGCTTGGAAGAAAATACGATTGTCATTTATTCTTCTGATCAAGGTTTTTACCTAGGAGAGCACGGTTGGTTTGATAAGCGTTTTATGTACGATGAATCTTACCGGACGCCATTGATGGTGAAGTGGCCAGGAAAAGTAAAGCCAGGCTCTATTAATTCTCAAATAGTTTCAAATTTGGATTTTGCGCAGACGTTTTTAGAAATAGCTGGAGCTGACCAACCAAAAGATATGCAAGGCATGAGTTTAGTTCCTATCCTCAAAGGGGAGAAGGTCGAGAACTGGCGTAAAACTCACTACTATCACTATTATGAATTCCCGGGTTGGCACATGGTTCATCGTCACGAAGGAGTTTATGATGGCCGTTATAAGTTGATGTATTTTTATGATATCGATGAGTGGGAACTCTACGACTTGAAGTCTGACCCAAAAGAAATGAAAAATGAGTTTAATAACCCTGAATACGCTGCAGAAGTTAAGCGTATGAAAGCTGAGTTAGCAGCTCTAAGAGAACACCATAAAGTTCCAGAGAATCAGATAAAGGATGTTTCGAATCCTACTCAGAGGTATATCTCAAATCCAGTTCCAGAAGTGATTAAATAATTACTTTTTAAAGTTTTTCAAAGGCTCTCGTTTTAACGAGGGCCTTTTTTTTCTATTGCATTCATGATTTGACGTCTTTATGATGAATAAAGGAGCAAACTTATGAACACCATCCACGAATTTATTAAGAAGTTACCCAAGTGTGAACTGCATTTACATATAGAAGGTTCACTCGAACCAGACCTCATGCTAAAACTTGCAAAGAGAAATGATGTTGAACTGAAGTATAAATCTATTGAAGAAATACAACAGGCTTATCAGTTCGACAACCTTCAGTCATTTTTAGATATCTACTATGAAGGCGCCGGAGTCTTACAAAAAGAAGAAGACTTTTATGAGCTCACAATGGCTTATTTAGAGCGAGCAGTTGCTGATAATGTTAAGCATACTGAAATCTTCTTTGATCCTCAAACTCATACTGATAGAGGAATTCCTTTTGATGTCGTAGTAAGTGGCATTCACAAAGCTTTACAAGATGGTAAGGAAATGGGTATTAGCTCAAAATTGATCATGTGTTTTTTACGCCATTTGTCAGAGGATGCTGCTTTTGAAACTTTGAATCAAGCCTTAACTCATAAAGATAAGATCTGTGCGGTTGGTCTAGACAGTTCAGAAGTAGGGCATCCACCAAGTAAGTTTGAACGCGTTTTTACAAAAGCTCTAGAGGAAGGGTTTTTAACAGTTGCCCATGCAGGAGAGGAAGGTGACCCTTCGTATATATGGGAGGCCTTGGATTTATTGAAAGTTTCGCGAATTGATCATGGGGTTCGATGTTTAGAAGATGAGGTGTTAGTTGCCCGATTAAAGCAAGAACAAGTTCATTTAACTGTTTGTCCTTTATCGAATATAAAGCTTCGTGTTTTTGACCAAATGAAGGACCACAAGTTGAAGCGTTTATGGGATGCGGGTTTAAGTGCTGGGATTAACAGCGATGATCCTGCTTACTTTGGTGGTTACATGAATCAAAACTTTTTAGCAACTCAAGAAGGCTTAGCTCTGTCTAAGGAGGATCTCAGAAAAACCTCACTAGATGCCTTTAATGCAAGTTTTTTATCAGAGTCGGAGAAAAGGTTTTGGTGTGATAAGGTCGTCAGTTTTGAATGAGTTTTTTGGCTTAACTACTTCTTTCTAGATTCGCATGTGTTTGTTCGAAACAATCAAAGTCGCCAAATAGAGTCTCTTCAAGAGTAATGGCGTTGTCTAAGTCAAATTGCGTGAGGTGTTTTTTCTTTTTTTCTTTCTTTTCTTCAAAGTTTTCATCAATTTGCTCTTCGAAATGGAAGGACAAATCATCTTCAAGGTCTGTCTCTTCCTCTTCTTTTTCTTGATCTGTATGCTGTTGAATTAAGTCTTTGATAAATTGTTGATCTTGTTCGGGCAATTGCGATAAGTCGTAAATGTTTTGATTATTCGTTTTTTTCATTTTATCCAAATATGGATTAGATGAATCGGCTTTTTTGAAATCCATATGGAAGATACTAGCGATGACCTGAAGTGTTTGAGATGAAACTTCGATTGAACTTAAGTTTTCAGACTTCGGGTCGCCTAAAATAAAAGAGTTTTTTTGGTCAGCATCTACTATTTCAAAATTGCTAGCATTTTGTTCTTGAATATTTTCAACAGCATTTCCTATTTGAGTCGTATTTTCACTTGATTGTATTGGTATTACAAATGGAATAACATTTAATTCAAACTGCTTGGAAAATGTTGCTACACTTGAGTCATCTGTTGATATAGCAGTCACTGTTATAGTTCTTGTTCCAAACCATTCAATTGGAACGTTGGCCGTCAAGTTGTCTATATTTACACCATCAACCAACCAGCTACTTGCCATCTTCGTTCCCCCAGAAACCACCGTTCCTTCTGGTAAGCCTTCAATTAACAAGGTCAATACTTCATTGGTGGCTCCAGCAGCAGCTGAGATGTTTAGAGGAATACCTTTATTAGTCTGTGTTCCTTCAACATCCCCAACAAATAGAGTTGGTGTATCCGCGACTGAGGCGACGTTTATATTGAAGGATTTAGTGATAGAATCAGTTCCACCATTTTCCGTTCCACCATCATCATTTAAAGTTAAATTAACTGTAACCGTTCCATTGAAATTTTCAGCCATAGCAAAAGTTAGATCTCCTGTATTTGCATCAACTGCGGGCAATACTTCGAAGGCACTATCATTACTTGTTGTTACACTGAAATTGAGGTTTTGACTGCTTTCATTGGCGTGGCCCGCAAACATGGAAGTTGTAAAAGCGTTGAACGTTTGAGCTGTGTCATCTTCCGTGAGATTTATATCTGATCCGACAGTAAAGTTTGGAGTACTATTTACTGGATTGACATTTATATTGAATGATTTTGTAACAGAATCAACACCACCATTTTCAGTGCCGCCATCATCATTAAGAGTGAGATTAACTAAAATGGAACCGTTGAATCCCTCACTTAGAGCGAAGCTTAAATTTCCTGTTTGGGCATCTACTGTAGGCAGAATTCTAAATGCACTATCATTACTAGTAGTTGTCGTGAAGCTGAGGTTTTGATCACTTTCATTTGTATGTCCTTCAAGCATAGCAGCGCTAAAATTATCTATTGTTTGAAGAGATGAGCTTTCATAAAGGGTTATATCTGATCCTATCGCGAAACTGGGAGCATCATTGACAGGAGAGACATTTATGTTAAAGGTTTTGGTAATAGAGTCGACACCACCATTTTCAGTGCCGCCATCATCATGTAGTGTTAAGCTGACAGCGACAGTACCATTGAAGTTTTGAGCCATTTTAAAAGTGAAGTTTCCAGTGTCTGCGTCAACACTAGGAAATATTTCAAATGCGTCGTTATCACTTGTAGAGACCGTAAAGTTTAAGCTTTGGTCACTTTCATTAATATGTCCTTCAAACATAGAAGTTGTAAAAGCATTAAAAGTTTGTGCTGAAGCATCCTCTGCGATGTTTATATCTGATCCATTATCAAAGCTTGGCGCATCATTTACTTGAGTTACCTCGATAGAAGCGCTAGATGAGCTTGAACTGTAGGCAGTAGTTCCTCCAGTTGCGGCAATGTTTAAGTAGCTACCGGAAGCCCCTGTAGTTGTATCCCAAGCTCGAAAGTCAATAGTTGCACTACCCACATAGTCAGTATCTGGAACGAAGCGGAGGCGGTCATCTGCATCGAGGTGTAGAGCATTTCCTTCTGCAACAGCTCCGATGTTTTGCCAAGAAGCCCCTGTGTTATACTGCCATGATCCATTTGAATTGTCGATTGCCGTAATGGCGATTCCGACTTCAGAGTTTACGTCGACGTCATATATACTTGTACTCACTATTTCAGATATGGAATTGCCGTTTGTCGTAGTATCCTCATTCATTGACGTAAGAAGATCAGGGCCACTTAGCGAGTTTAAAGTGAAGCTTGGTCTTATCCCACTGTCAATTTGGGTAAAAGTATAGTACCCCAAGCTTCCTGAAGGGAAGGCATTTATACCAAAGTCACTTGGGCTAAGGTCGAACTCAAGAACGCTGTCAACATAGATTTTAAGACTGTCTTCATTGTAGACAAAGTCAAAAGTGTAATCTTGCTGGCTGTAAGCAGAGTTTCCTAGATTATTGGCAAGCACATTTGATCCTAGTGGATCGCGTTGCCAGATGTCATTATTTGAAATATTTTGAGCATTGACAAAGCTTGCTCGAAGCCCGGCAGCAGAATCGCCCATCTGAGGATGATTTTGGAAGGCTTTTTTCCAATCAATAAGCATGAAGCCATCACTATTATTTATATCATCTTCGGTATAACCTAGGACAAAACCAACCATATCATCATCCGTTGCAGGATTTATGGTTATACTGCCAGTGTAAGTGTTTTTGGTGTCCATGGTAAAGTCGCTGTAGAAAACACTAGGTCCGGAGTTTCTGGTACTTTCGGCGGTATTTGTGGAGTAGTCCCAGTTTGCATATGTTAAACTTGAAATGATGTCTGTATTATTTTCGTCTAGCTGCCAATCAGCATAGTAGTTGTCGCTAAAGCCTGTAAGAGATATTTCAGGAGCGTCATTTACATTATTTATGTTAATATTCATTTGCCCTGGTATCGTACCATTCACTGCATCGTCGATTAGAAAAAGGAATGAGGCTGAATTCGTGCCATTTTGATTCTCACCAGGAGCAAACTTGAGGGTATCTAAATCAGCTGCATTCAGCGTATCGCCATTCTCTACAGTAGTTCCACCGTTATAGGTTAAGCTTCCACCATTTAAAGTGAGGTTTGAAATAGTAATTGAGTTTATATTGTTGGCATTTGTGACTTGAAAGTCTGATTGAGCAAAAGAAAACTCGACTTCTTCAGTAGCTGTAACGGTCGCTTCTTCAGTGGCGTTTACTGTTATATTTATCGCTTGGTTTGATACACTGGAAAATGTTCCGTCTGTTGTGGATGTGACATCTGTCGAAAGAGTCGCTCCTCCTAAGTTGTCTTGACTGGGAGTATACTCAAGGCTTATTTGGCTTTCACCAATGACGAAGTTTTTATAGAGGAGTTTCCTTTAAAAGTATCGGCATTGACGTCATCGTCATCATTAGCAAGAATGATTTTTGTAAAGTTTTCAAGTCTATTGCTCTCTAAGAGGTCGCCTACTTTGATGGTTATATTTTGCCAAGCACCGGCGCCAGTGTAGACTTCAGCTGAATCATGTCCAAAATTTTGATATCCATAAAACTGGAAAAAACTTTTACGGTTTGCATCACTGTCCCAACTATTATTTTCCTCAAATCCAATAGCGGCGATCTCTGGTTCGAGTGTGGACATATAGTCAAAAGAAACAACGGTGTTTGCCGTCACGTTATAGCCGTTCAAGTCAATAGAAAGCCAAGTGTTTCCATAGATCTCTACTTCGTTTCCAGTCTCTCCATCAACCGTAACAGGAACTCCGTCTTGAGAGATGTTATAATCCGTTCGATTAGCGTTTTGGGTGCCACTATAGTCTTCAATCTGGCCTTCAGTAAAGCGAAGTTCAGAGATGCCTTGCCAGTTATAATTGCCGCCACCAACATCAGTTAAAGAGTCGCTTGTTATTGTTCCATTGGTAATGCCTGAGACAGTTACTTCAGTAAGGATTTCATTTCCAGTAGCTTCAATGGTCACATCTTTTGGGGTATTTTGATAGGTCTCAACGTTATTTGGAATAGTTGCTAAAGTTATGTTTGCTCTATCTAAATCAGCTTGATTAATGATGGTGTTGGCTTCTATCGAACCAGTTTTATACTCGAGATCAGCATCACCATCTAAGTACTTAGCGCCGGTTAAGTCGGTTGAGGCAGCAACATCTGCTTCTGTATAGAGTGACATAGCAGCTACAAAATCTTGGTCTTGGGCGACGTTACAACCATAAATGAGTATGTCGGCATTTTGCGTAAGTGCTTTTGACCACTCAGAAAGTTGGCCTTGATAAAGATTTATATTTTTTGAACTGATTGTGGTATCACCTAAAGCCATGCGGCCGTTATTGCCATGAGAGATGATGTGTATGGCAGAGATGTTTTCTTGTTCCGAAAGTGTATTGGTGATTGTATCAAGGCCATTGTCGTCAGCATCTATGAAGACGACTTCTATGTTGCTATCTAGGTGTTCTAAGAGCTCGGCAGTATTTTCTATTGAAGAATCGACAAAAGCTATTTCTTTGATGCTTTGCTCGACAGATTGGGCTTCTTGAAGGCGTATATCGATATTTACAGGCTCAGGAGTAGGCGCTGGAGCAGGAGACCCAGAAAGTAAAATTCTGGGTTCAAGCATTTCAAAAACAGTTTTTTGGTCTTCGTTCATCTTTATTTACCTGCCTCAAATCAACACAATCCTAGCTACTACAGTAGTTTATGAGCTTAGGCGAAAGCAAAGAAAACGAATTTTTTCTTGGGTTATTTTTTTATTTCACGCTGAAAATCAGCTTTATACTTAAAGCTTTTACCGGGTTGTCCGCTTTTCCAGTCTTGGCTATTTGCTTTGATTTTGACATCCCACGGTTCGGGTTTTAGTGGAGTATAAATGGGGTCGTTATCTTTTAAATAATGATCCTTAACTGCAAGGCTTAGCCTTTTTATGACTTCTTGCAACTCGGGGTTTTGAAGTAAGTTGTTTTGCTCGTAAACATCTTTAGTGAGATCGACGAGCTTTATTGGCTTGCGGTCTGGAGAAATCCACAGTTTGTACCTTCCATCAGAGATGACCCTATCACGAAAGTACCACATGTTCTCAACGCCTTTGTCTGTCAATTTGGCGTTGTTTTGACCTCCCATGGCTAACATCCACTTTCTCGGCCCTTTTTCAGTTTTTCCTAGCAATACTGAAGCAAATGACTTGCCATCGAAAATATACTTTTTCGGAAGTGTGGCTTTACCTAGCTCGGCAAAAGTTGGCAAGAGGTCGGTTACATCGCAAAGAGAATCATTTATTTTTCCTTCTGGAACTAAACCGGGAGCACTGACTATAAATGGACCATTTATACCGTTTTGAGTGGTTTTTGTTTTGCCGCCTTTTACAAGACGTTCATTAAGTTTTCCAGTAATCGAACCTGTGGTGCCATTGTCGGTAGTGACGATCAAAAGCGTATTTTCTCGCAGTCCTAGTTTTTCTAAGGCAGAGGATAATTTACCAATGATAAAGTCGGCATACCTCACCATAGCTTTGTGTTTATCCATCTTCGATTTTACTTCTCGCTCCAAAGGAGTTGTGACGAAAGGACTGTGAGGTAAACACATAGCGTAATAAATGAACATGGGGTCTTTTTGGTTTTTTGTCATGAAGTCGATGATGAAGTCGGTAAATATATCTTCACCAAATTTGTCTTTGTAAGTTTTACTACCAGCTTTTGTATGAATGTAAGGGTCCCAGTAGCGCTCTGCACTTGGAGCATTACCGGCCTCGTAACCAGTCCACATGCAGTAGTCATCAAATCCATGTTCAACCATAACTTCTGGCTGAACCCTAAAGTCATTTACTTGCCATTTCCCAGCAACTGCCGTTTTGTAGCCGGCCCTTTTCATAACTCGGGCAATGCTTGGGTTTTTAGTTGAATCAAAGTGGCAGCCACCTCCCCAGCGCGGGACATCCCAGTGGTTTACCCAGCCGTTTCGAAAAGGGTACTGCCCAGTCATGAAGGCTATGCGAGTAGGAGTGCACTGAGGCATAGAGTAAAAGTTGGTAAATCGCATGCCCGATGCGGCAAGTTTATCTATGTGAGGCGTTTGTATGTTTTTAGCGCCATAAGAGCTAATCCATTCTTTTCCTAAGTCGTCGAGCAGTATGAAAAGTATGTTTGGTTTTTCATTCGCCCGTAAAAAGGACATGGAGCAAAAGAGGCATATAAAAATTAAGGTTTTCATGTTTATTCCTAAGTTCATTTCCCTTTAAGCGGATTAAATCTGCCTAATTGGATGTTCTATCAAAATAAAATCTTCTTTCTGTGTAAATTTAGGCTGCGCGGACTATTTTATTAAACATTAATTCACTAACCAAATACCTTGGAGTTTTCATGAAATACTTATTTTTATCCTTTTCCCTAATATTTAATATGTTGCATGCAGAGAATATGAGAATCCACTTTATTGGAGCGTCAAAAGAGTATAAAGCTGAAGCTTCATTGAAAAGTTTAAAGAAGTTGCTGGAAGCCAAGTACGATGTAACAGTTTCAGAAACTTATACGAAAGATAAATCCAAAAAAGCTCCCGATTTCGCAAAGCTTAAAGATGCAGATGTGATTGTTGTTTTTGCTCGTCGTTTGAGTCTAAGTGATGAAAATCTTGCCATTTTAAAAGAATATCTTAGTTCGAAAAAACCTTTAATTGGTATCCGCACGGCAAGCCATGCATTTCAAAACTTTCTGCAATTGGATAAGGAGTTTTTTGGCGGTAGTTACAAAGGCCATGGTAAGGCTATGACAGTGACTATGTCCAGTAAAGGTAAGCATGAGATACTGAATGGTGTTACCGCGTCATGGACTCGACAAGACAAACCTTACTATAATGATAAAATGCGGCTGACGTTACAGTTCTTTTAAGTGGTAAAGAAGCCTCGGGTAGAGTTCACCCTATGGCATGGACTCGTGAAGTAAGTGGTCAGAAAGTTTTCTACACATCACTTGGTTTACCAGGTGACTTTAAAGATACCAATTTTCTAACAATGATTCAAAATGCCATAAATTGGTCAGTATCTGGGAAATTATCAAAGAAATAAGCCAGTCTTTGTTAGAGGCGAACTACTCTTGTTGTTTTACAAAAGTAAAAAGGAAACAATATGAAGTTCGTATGTGTATTATTAGTTCTATTAATCGGCAGTGTAAATGCTGAAGTTCTCGTAGAAGATACTTTTGAAACTCAGAAGTTAGAAGCGAGAAAACCTGCTCGTGGAAATTGGCAAATCAAAGATGGAATCATTACAGCCAAGTTTGATGCTGAGTTATTTAAGAAATATAAAAATCATGGACCAATTGTTTGGTACGATATAAAGGCTTCCACTGACTGTACGATCAACCTTGAGTATAAAATTACTGGTGAAGTTGATACTGTCATGTTCTCTGTAAATGACAAGAAAGGTCATGTCTATCGAACGACTTTGAAAAAAGACGGCAAGCGTAGAGGAGCCTTTACGAAGGTTTGGAATGCAGAAAAAAAGTCTTCACCTGCAGGTCTTTTAGATGGTTTTGAATATACACTCGACAAGTGGTTGCCAGTTCAACTAACTTTTGCAGGAACTCAATTGACCGTCAAAATTGGCGAAAGTACTCAAACTTACGAGCATGAAGGTTTTGCTCGAGATAAAGCAAAGATTAACTTTCAGTTCTCAGGTGATGGCGAAATGCAGGTTAGAAATGTGAAGGTAACAGCTCCTTAATTCTCGAAACTTTAAGTGGTGACTAGAATCGGTTGCCACTTCTCTTGATTGTTTTTGAATTTACACTAAAGTCCCCAAAAAAATGAGGACTGGCTTATCAATCAAGAAACGGCAAATTGGCGATTAGGTTTTTTCTTTTGCATCCTATGTGTAAATGCCATAGCATTGGCAATACTTCTTCCGTACGTTCTCAGTCCAACAGCCTCAGGAGCTATATTCTTTCTAGTTTGGGCGATGCTTTCTGGTGTTAGTTCAACATGGCTAGCTATAGTTCATGTACTTCGTTGCCGAGCGAAGTCTTTAAAGAAATGGCAGCTGATTTTTTATTTCGTTCCATCTACAACTTTACTTCTTTGTGTACCTCTGATTGATATACCAGAGAAAATCGGTATGGCTTTAGAATTTACTAGAGTCTTTTTTTAAGGATTTCTTTCAAATCACTTTGACTGAGTTCAATAGGATTGTTTTTTAAGCCAGTTTTCTCAATGATCTTTTCAAAGTCTTTTTCCAAAATACCGTAGTGACTCAGTTTCGGAATGTCGAAATTTTCAGTCATTTGATAAAGATAGTCGACGAAAAGTTTGAGTGAATCGCTTGGGGAGCTATCTGGAAATAAAACTCTAGCAACTTTAACATGTTTAGTGAGAAGTTCTTTATGTTCTATAGCGTGAGACTCTTGTAGGCGTTCGATATTTTTTTCGGTTGCAGCAGGAAGAAGAGTTCCGCAAACAACTCCGTGCGGAATATCGAAAAAGCCGCCAATAGGAGAAGCAAAGCCGTGGACTATGCCGAGTCCGGCATTTGCCAAACAGACACCAGAAATAAAGGCACCGTAAGCTAAGTCAGCTCTTGCGTCTATATCTTCCAAACCATTCTCTATAGCGTCCGGAAGTGATCTCAGAACTCTTTGGAGAGCATCAAACGCTAGGGCATCGGAAATAGGGTTTGAGTTTGTAGAAACATAAGACTCAAAAAGTTGAGTAAGCGCGTCTAGACCACAAGCTGCAGTTATATCCTTAGGACAACTTTGCATCATAAGTGGATCGATGATAGCCATGTCAGGAATGAAGTTGTCATGACGAAGAGACTTTTTAAAACCATTTTCTCCAAGAGAGGTGATAACTGCATTTTTAGTGGCTTCGCTGCCAGTCCCTGCTGTGGTTGGTATAGCTGCAAATGGGATAGTTATACCAGGGTGAGTTTTGTCACCAACGCCTTCGAGGTAGTGAGTGATAGAATCGTCAATTTTAAGCATCGCGGCTATCGCTTTACCAGCATCGAGAACACTACCACCACCAATGGCGATGACATAGTCAATGGCCGAGTCTCGAAACTCAGCAGTTGCGGCGTCGATATTTTCAGGAGAAGGTTCTGAAGTTATGCTGTAGGTAAATGAGTCTATCTTCGCAGCAGTTAAATCATTTTGAATTCTTTTAAGAGAACCGCTTTTCTCGAGTGAGCTCCCACCAATAATCAACAATACATTCTTAGTTGAAGAGGGCAGTTTGCTAGCTAAGTCATCAGCGGCTCCTTTCCCAAAGTGAATTTTTGGAAAAGGAGAAAATGAAAAGGGTTTAATCATGCATCTTCAGCAGTCGCTGGGAAAAGCATAGTGAATTTCTTGGCTTCACGAGGTTTTGCCATCCACTCAGCAACAGTATCGCGCCACTCAGCATAGTGAGCAGTTTCTTTGTGCGCGAGAACACCAGCTTGGCTGATATAGACTTCATAGAGCATAAAGTGGGAAGGATCGTCATTACTTTGAATTATATCGAAACGAAGGTTTTCTGCTTCAGCAGTTGAACCTAAGTGATTCTTTTTAGTGGCTTCGATAAAATCCTGAATATGCTCTTCTTTGACAAATACATCTACACAAGTTGTGATCATGCTTAAAACTCCTAAATAAAATTTTACTTATTTAGAATTTACCCACTTCGAAATATTGAAAGTAAAAGGTTCTAAAAAAGCCTATTTATCTATATAGAAAGTATATGTGTCGGTGTCTCGACTGCCTCTTTGAGCTCTTGTAAATGAAACATGGCCGTCAGTATAAAGTGCATTCCAGTAAGGGACGCCAATTTTCGAGTGCCAGTAAAACTCAGATTTGAAGTTATTGCCATTTCCGCCAGTATAGGAGCGAAAGCCAGAGTCATAGAGGGCGAGCATCTTAGAAGGAGACTCAACCATCATTCGACTATTTGAACCACCGTCCCAGTACCTCCAGTTGAGAGTCCCGAGTCCAGGCCTCGCATAAAACCCATCCGCATTATTCGCAGGGTAAGAAGAGCCGGCTTGTTTGTAGGTGTGAGTTAAGAGTCCTTCATCTGCTGGGCAGTGAGCTACTTCGACTTCGTCATTTTCTTCAAAAGGACCACCAACGTAAGGGTTGAGGTAGCGCATTTTTATGTTTCTGTTTTCTTCAGCGTAGTAGCTATTGTCGCCATTTTTTCCGACGTACTCAAAGTTAGATCCAGTTAGGCGTGGAGGGAAATACTGTCTGTTTTCAGAGACATACATCTCAAGACCGATACCGACTTGTTTTAGGTTCGAGGCACATACTGCTCGTTTAGCTGTGCGTCGTGCATTTGAAAGAGAAGGTAAAAGTATACTCATTAGCAGTCCAAGTATGGCGATAACAACCAAGAGTTCGATAAGAGTAAATGCAAAATGTCTGTTTTTCATATGTTCACCACGCAAGTTATTTTAAAAGGAACAGGCAGTGAGACTTACAGATTACAGTTATTCTAAAGAAAATTAAAACTTTGGACTGACGTAGCATCCCCAAAAGTCGATTTCCCAATCAGCCATGGTGTTGAAGTTATTTGAATTCGGTTGTTTACCATTGCTGACAATTGAGTTGTAGTGGAGCAGTGAAGAACTACCGTCGACTTTGACGTATGAAAGTTTATTCAGGTGATTTGGATTGAAGTATGCATCTTCAAAAAGGGCGATGCGAGCCGTGTCGTAAGATTCACCAAAAATCATTGTTTCGCTTGGAGTTTTTATTTCAGCAAAGTAGACCCAACGTTTGCCATAACCTGAGTACCATGAGCCATCACCATTTGTACCTCTACCAGGGTAGCCAGTAGGTTGCATCAAGTCAGTTCCGAGAAATTGATTTAAAGCATAACTTATATACTTGCCATTGTGTCGACTAGTACTGCCTGAAGCGCTTTTTGGGAAGCTTGGTTTTTGGACAGCAGAGCCACCGGCTTTAGCATAGACGAAAGTCAAATCTTCATAACTTGGGCAAATCGCAGGGTTGTCTCCAGAAGGTTGAGGGTGATTTGTATCTCTATCTCCTGAAAAACTAGAGTCGGTGTATTTTCTTAAAGATAGGTCCCAGCCGTAATAAAAAGTGGCAGATTTACGATAGGTTTGAACGATAACATTGTTGTTATCTTTGGAAAATTTCTGATGAATAAGTGCGACGTTTCGCAAGTTGCTCATGCAAAGAACAGTCTTAGCATTTTTTCGAGCACTGCTTAAGGAGGGTAGGAGTAAAGTCATAAGAATGCCAAGTATGGCTATGACAACAAGTAGTTCAATAAGAGTAAATCTTTTCATAAAGTTAGTCCGCGCAATTTTCACTTGTAGGTTAAAACAAGCTTAGTTTGAGCGATCTAACTAAATGCTTAGATTTTAATTAAAAACTACTGCACACGTGCATTGTACAGACCAGAGGTAAAAGAGTTAATTGATTCAACGTGACCATCGCCAAAGAGCATATTAATTCTATGGTTTTCATGAGTCCAGTCTATTTGCATCCAGCGGTCACTATCGGCAATATTGGTTCTTAGCCAAAGAGGGTTACCCCCAGAGACAGTTATTCTACCATCAGAGGCCATGGGCCAACCATCTTGATCAGTTATCATACCAAACTTTAGAGGAGATTTTTGAGATTTAGCATATGCCCATGCACCTTTTTCATTAAACATATAGCTCGACTTTTCATTCTCATCTTCAAAGTGAGGTTTATTGTTACTGAAGGACCAGAAGTTATAATCTTCCGGAGTCGGGTCTAATGGACAAACGAATACGTCAACAGATTCACCCGCATCGTACCAGATAACCTCTTGGGTGGGGCGGCCATTTGGAGGAGGGTTATTGGCATCTGGAACATCTACAGCAGGAACGTCTAAACTGTATGGGAATGCATCGTCATTTGATGCTGCATAAGAAAGTATACCTATGCCGATTTGTTTTTGGTTAGATTTACAAACTGCAGCCATGGCTTCACGGCGTGCTTTTTGTACCGAAGGCAGTAGCATACTAACCAGTATACCTATGATCGCAACTACCACGAGTAATTCTATTAGTGTAAAATATTTTTTCATTCTTTCCTCATCCCAATTTATATAATAGTACATCGGTAACAGCTAGTTATGCAAATTTTTATTTGCAGAGAAAAAGGCGATCGGAAATAGCTAAAACAGTATAAATACAGCACTTCTAACAAGAATTTTTTTTAAACGTGAAGAAATGTTTTAATTTATTAATTAGACGTAAAAAAGAGCTTTGAGAGTGTCACTTTTCAGCTGTAAAATTCATAGTCGCTTGTATGGAATAGTGTGTTGTGTCAAGAAAAATGGGTGATTTGTTGATATAACCTTCAAAATTTTAGCATAATTGTCTTTGTAGCTCAGCCTACAACAGACTGAATTTGTGTAAGCGTGAGTAGAGGTAATGTATGAATACGAGATATACCCTTCTGGAAAGAGTCAAAAATAGAACAGACGAAGACTCATGGAAAGACTTTGTTGAAGCCTATAGGCCTTATATATACCGAGTTGTAAGAAGAATGAATTTGAATCATGAGGATTCAGAAGATTTAAGTCAATCAATTCTTTTAGTTCTTTGGGATAAGATCCCGACTTTTGAATTCAATTTTAGAACTGGAGCTTTTAGAGCTTGGTTATGTAAACTCGTTCGAAATAGAGTTTTAAATTACTTGAAGACTCACAACCGTCGATCTGCTAAACTACAAGATGAAGCTGAGTGTATCGCCACATCTTTAAACAGTATGCCTTTAGGAGATTTAGAAAAGATAGCTAAAGAAGAATGGGAGATATATGTCGGCAATAAGGCTTGGGAAATGATCCAAGAAGAAGTCGATGAAAAAGCTCGAGAAGCCTTCAAACTGAGCATGCAAAATGTTTCTTCGGAAGAAATTTCTGAAAAGCTCGGCATAACAGTCGGTTCTGTTTACGTCTATAAGCAAAGAGTTAAAGATAAACTTAAAGAAAAAGTTAGGCACCTTAAAGACGAATATTTATGAGTGAACCGGAAACAGATGGTTTTAATTTTGCCTTAGGAAAACTTGTCGCAGATGTCGTCGACGAGGATTCTGAAAAGGAAATTAAAGAGTTCGAAGAGTTGCTAGATAAGTTAAGCAGCCTACATGAACGCTACTCATCTGAAGAGTATTTGGCAGAAGGTGGGATGAAAGAGATCTACCGTGTTAAAGACGGCTCTTCTTTGAGGTCTGTTGCCAAAGCTGTTTTAAAAAGCTCCCATAAAGACAAAGAACACTTCATGAGCTTTATCCGAGAAGCTCGTATAACTGCACTTTTAGAACATCCGAACATCGTCCCAGTTTATGAAATAAGTCAAAAAAATGGTGAGCCTTTTTTCATCATGAAAGAATTGACTGGAGAAGGTCTAGATAAAATTTTGGGCAAGTTAAAAGAGGGCGACAGCTCTTATTTGGCGAAGTATAAACTCCCCGTTTTACTTGATGTATTCATTAAAGTTTGTGACGCCATAGCTTACGCACATTCTCGAGGAATACTTCATCTCGATTTAAAGCCTGACAATATTCACGTTGGAGAATTTGGTGAAGTTTTAGTTATTGATTGGGGCTTGGCCAAAAATCTAAATGACAATTCAGAAGTGCAATCGAGTCAGTTTGTGACATCGGAGATAGACGTCGGTCAAACCATGAACGGTTGGGTGAAAGGTACTATCGGATATATGGCTCCAGAGCAAGCTCAAGGTAAAAATGATGAGAAGAATAAGCAGACAGATATCTATGCCCTTGGAGCCATTCTCTACAGCATTTTGTCTTATAGAGCACCTTACGACAACAAAGACAAAGACAAAGCTTTAAAAAAGATTTCCCTTGGTCAATACACTCCCTTAACAGGTAATCATCCAAGTGCACTTGTGGCGGTTGCGGAAAAAGCCATGGCGCGAGATATCGAGAAAAGATACGAGTCAGTTTTGAATTTGACGACAGATGTAAACCGCTATTTACAAGGTTTTGCAACAGAAGCTCAAGATGCCAAGTTCACAGAACATCTAAAGTTATTTTATAAACGACACAAATTACCCGTTTCATTGGCTGCGAGCTTTCTGCTGATTCTTGTCGTTGTCACCCATGTTTTTATTAATTCCTTAAAAGAGAAAGAGCGTTTTGCCCGCAAGAGTGCTGAAGAAGCTCGCAAGAGTGAGTTAGTTGCACTAGAAAGTCAAAAGGTTGCTAAGGAGAATGAGCAGATGGCAACCAAGCTCTACAACGATCTTATAGAAACGACTAAAGCTAAAGAAGAATTGACGAATATATCAGTGCCTCTTGCCTTGAAAAAATCTTCAATGTTGTCAAATCATCTGGACTTTAAAGAAGCATTGGACACTCTTTTAGAAGTTTACTCTGAAGATATAGATTCTCATGATTATTGGCGTCGACTTGGAGAGCTTTACATCGGCAAGTTAGATTTTGAAAAAGGGCAGAAGTATCTCAAGAGATCTCTCGACTATCAGGTTGAACCATACTTTCGGGATAAGATTAAGAAACTTCTGAGATCTGTTGATGGGGAGAGTCTTGTTAAAGGTGACCTTGAGAGTTTCTTGAGCTTTATAAAGAAGATGGTTTTCATAAATAAGTACAATGAAGTTCTTGGTAACTTTTTCTATGAAGTTTACCACAATTGGGGTTTGTCTGTGGATGAGAAAGAGACGCTTTTTCGCCAGGCCATGACAGTCCTCAATCCAAAGGGTAAGTTGAAGTATCGCTTACAGAAGTTTGGCTCTATTTATCATGCAGACTTTTCAAATAACTATTCGTTGGTAAATATCACTCCAGTTACAGGTTTCCCAATCACGCGACTATCCCTAAAGAACTGTGAAAATTTAAAGGATATGAAGTGGACTCGAGGTACAAAATTAGAGTACCTAAATCTGTCGGGAACAAAGTCTCATGATTATCGTTTTTTACTGCAGATAGATGTAGATGAGTTAGTTCTCAGTAACATCATTATTCACAGTTTGCAGTTTCGCCGAGTAAAGGTCAGAAAGTTAGACTTTACAGGGGCGACAGTGAATCTCGCAGATGTCTCAAATACAGGACTTCAAGAGTTGATTTTGTGTAGTGCTAAAGTCACAAACTTAGAGCAACTTCAAAATTTACCCGGCTTGAAAACGGTTGTTTTACCTCGAAAAAGTACCGTAACGAGAAAGCTTTTAAACTCGTTAGAAAAGAGAAGCGTGACGTATAAACGTTGTGATTGTGATGGCGCCCAAAACTGTAAACCACCGAAGTGATAAATCTACAGGGGAACTTAAAATTGACTATTCTATAAGCTTTAAAAGCACACTTCGAAGGTGTGCCTTTTAAGGTCAAAAAGTGTATTAAGACTCGCGTCTGGCCAAGTATAGTGTGTCAACTAAAGAGCCCTGAGCAAAGTTTGAGTCTGGTCCTAAGAATTCTTTAGCGACTAATCCCGGTCCAGAGTCTTGTTCAGATCCAGCAATTTCTAGTTCTACATCATGCATCAGCAGCTGTCCTCCAACCTTTACAAAGTCTTTCCAGTCGCGGACATCAGATCTAACACCTTCATAACTATGGTCGGCATCTACAAAAATAAGATCTGCCTCTTCTGACCAATCTTTCACGACGTTTGTAGTGTAACCTTGGATGGGTGATAACTGCTCATAGACACCAGCATTTTGCATGTTTTGGGTATAGATTTCATAAAAGGAAATACCTTGATGAGCTTGAGCTTTTATATTATCTCGTGTTTTTCCAAACACACTACTGCCATCGCCTTCCCAGGCATCTACACAATATATTTTTGAGTTTGGTTTATTCTTAAGTGCTTTTGCAATGATCATGCTACTCAGTCCATAACAACTACCTAGCTCAACTATTACTGGTTGAGGATTTTCTATGGCCTGTATAGTTCTGTAAAGGTGGCCAGCTTCAAATAGACTAAACCATCCTTCGGCTCCAGCCTGTAAACCCATCATAATCAGAACTCTACCAAGGTTTTCTAATGCAGGTGAATAGTCAGAATCATCATCTAATATCAGGCATAGTTCATCTAGGGCGGTTTGTAAATTACCCATCTTTCCATGACAAACAGCAAAGTTACATCTAAGATCTAGATTTTTTGGCTCCAGCTGAATAGCTTTTTCATATTGTTTATGAGCTTCTGTAAAGTTACCTTTTTGATCTAACTCTTTGGCGCTCTCTTCATAATTTGGTAATGTCTCAAGTTCTGTGATAAACGGATAATAATGAAGAAGTGCATTTAGGCCATATTTTATCTTGGACAATAAAAATATGAGGACCTAAATGCAACACGAAATTACAACGTCTCTTTGGTGTAGTCTATCAGAA
>JAJPOQ010000035.1 GCA_021232515.1 Lentisphaeraceae bacterium | reverse complement strand
CCACTTAATACCAGTGTACTGGAAGGCATGAATAATAAAATCAAAGTTATTAAGAGAATGGCTTATGGATACAGAGACACATTCTATTTCTTTCTGAAGATTAAAGATGCGTTCCCCGGAAAAACGTGAAGAACCTTTTTTAAGGAAGCTGGGAAAACTTTATGAGTGTAGACTGTCTACCTTTGAAGCTACAGAACTGCAAAAGGAAGCCTTAAACCTTAAGCATACCGACGATATATTTATCGCTTCACAAGTTGCTTTTATTTTCATTGCCCATCAACCAAATGAAGACAATGGCCGTTATTCCATGAATGTCCTAAATAAAGTTCGGAAAAATATAAGAAAGCATAAGTATGGCCCATATGTAGACTACCTAGTGGCTAAGTACACAGCTAAAATTAGCTACCACATATATCCTTGGCATGGCGCTAAAGCTTGGAAAGAGAATACTAAAAAGCACATGACAGCTTTCGCGGAACTTGTTGCTTCAAAATGGTTTGATGAATTTGACGAAATGTACCCTTATGAATTAAAAGAATTATTTAATTGGAATACAAAAAACCACTATAAATTTTGTCGAGATATAATTAAAGCTAAAGCGAATAACCCATGGATCGCTGCACTTGCTAAAGCTTACTATAAAAAATTCACTCTTAACTACAAAGAAAAGAAGAAAATTGGCCAAGCATTCTTAGAATGCATACGAACTAAATAAAAAGAACGTACATGCAGCAGCAATGCTTATTTATTTCCAAGAAAAACAGGAAGAACGAGATAAATGGCTATCTATCTCAAACTCTATCGTCCCCAATTATCAGTTAGCCTTCAATAATTATTTTTACCAGTATTTCGAAGATCGGCCTGAGATGCTAATAAATAAGACCCAAGGTTTACCATTGAGCAGTAACCATGAAGAAACAATATTTCTTTTCTATAACCATCTCAGGCACAAAAAACTAACAGACGATGCTAGAGATAAATTTTCCGCCGTTTATTTAAGGTACTTCCACGGTCTAGCAAAAAGCCTTGAGAGTAGGGTGGCAAAAGGTAGTGCATCGTTTGGAGCTTACACTAACCTTGTTCACACGCACCATTACCACATAGCAAAGTATCTAAATAACTTCTTTCATATTAGAAAAATACATGAGCTTTATGGAGATATTTTCATTCTGCCAAATCAAGACCAAGGAAGAATTATTCCTTTTAGTTACGCTGTTTCAAGCCAATCGAATCTATTAGTTAAAGAGCTACGAGATAAGTTCGTCACTTTAAGAGCTCAAAAACTATCTGCAAATAAACTTCGCCTTTGGCAATCTTTACGTAAAGACGCTTTGTCTATCAAAGAAACTATTTCGATAAAACAGGCCGATCCGTACTTTGATTACATCCTCAAAAACTGCGATGTTGCTATAAGCTTCATCAAAGGTGAACTTACCAAACTTAAGATTGACCCAAACTTTAGTCTATTCATGCGACGTCATACCCCTAAATACTATGCTATAGATGAGGATACAGCCATCGTCAAGTCAAGTATGCAATATAAGCAATACCTTGAAACCTACCTTAACTTTGAAGGACCAATCGAAGTGAATTGCCATATTAAAATGTTATCCAATCATCCTCGGGCTATGGCGGGAGTTGGTACCGGCGACCTTACTCGCAATAAACACGATGGGCGCATGGTATTGGTTCAAGGGCGCCGTAAATATGGTTGGGGAAGACCTGCAACTCATCATGGCGAATTTCGAGACTTTAAATCGACTATCCTCATCGCTGACATAAAACACCCGGGCGATAAAGACTTTCATATAAAAGCTAAATTCTGGGAAGGGGCTGTAGAAATATATATCGATGGCAGACTTATAGAAACTTATCTTGATGAAGGCTACAAAATCGGCTCCTTGTTTTTAGGAACACCTCCATGGTATTCACTAGGTGGCAACTATCAATATAGTCATATAAATATTCGCAAAATAAACGACCCAAAACCAACAAAAGGGTATAAGGTCAAATATAAACTTTACAAAGAAAAGAAATAAGGGGATTCCCAATAATGAAAAAACTTTTAATCGCATTCATTTTCATGCTGATCAATTTCCATATAATTGCCGAGGATACTTTTGTATACTTCGGAACCTATACACGTGGTTCTAGTGAAGGTATATATCTTTCTAAGCTAAATGAAGATACCGGCGAGCTGTCTCAACCAGTACTATCTGCCAAACTTAACAACCCTTCTTTTATCGCCATACATCCAAATAATCGATACCTCTTTGCTGTTTCTGAAGAGTCTGGTGATAAAGCAATCGTTAGTTCATATGAAATTGGTACTGAAGGAGCACTTTCAAAGATCAGTCATCGACCAACAAAAGGTAACCACCCTTGTCACTTGAGTGTTGACAAACAAGGTAACACATTAATCGTCGTGAACTACTCTGGCGGAAATATTGCTTCCTATCCCTTAAGTGGATCAGGTGAAATAGGGGAAGGAGAGTACACTTCTCACTTTGGTAGTAGCGTCAATAAAAGAAGGCAGAAAAGTCCTCATCCGCATTCTGTAAATATTGGCCCAGATAACAAACGAGCTTTCGTCGCTGATCTAGGGACTGACAAGATTCACATATATAAACTTACAAAACCTGGTAAACTTACAAAAAACTCACCATCATCTTTTCGAGTTCCTGCTGGTGGCGGCCCACGTCATCTATCATTTCACCCAAATGGTAAATTTGCTTTTACAAATCTAGAACTTACTCGTGAAGCTCTTGCTATGTCTTACGACTCTAAAAAAGGTCGATTAGCTCTTATCGACAAAAAATCAACACTACCTAACGGTGCAGAAGCTACTGGAAGTACTGCAGAGTGCTTAGTTCACCCAACAGGTAAATGGCTCTACATTTCAAATCGCGGTCATGACAGCATCACTGTTTTTGAGATTAACCAGAAAAGTGGAAAACTTACTCGCGTACAAGTGGAACCAACAAAGGGTAAAACTCCTAGAGGTTTTGGCATAGACCCATCTGGTAAGTTTCTAATAGCTGGGCATCAAAACTCTGACAATATTTCAGTCTTCAGTATTGATCTAAATACTGGCTTATTAACTTTGACAAATAACTCAGTTAAAGTGGACTCTGCGGTAAATATTCGCTTCATTAAACCGACAAAATCGATTAGCGTCAAGTTCAAACCGCTAAACAAGTAGAAATACCTAAATACTTCTTATAGATATACTTAAAAATAAACAACGTCGCATAATATATCTTATGCAAATCAGTGAATAACAGAGGTATTGCAGTTATTCCTCGAATTCAGCAAAATCTAAGAAATGCTTGATTCAATTTAGATAATTCAAATCATAAGGTACTCTTTTCACAAGTGCTTAACTGACGAATAAATGCCTGTTGGTTGAGTTTACAAATAAATTCTTTAAAAATTAAAATATCAGTACATTGAAAACTACCCGTCATTAAGTATCATATGCCCTACTTTATTTAAGACTTTATGCAGAAGCTGCAATAATGTATTTGGCTAACTGAACCTCCTTATTACCGTTAGCACCACATTTTTGTTTGGTTTCTAGATACTAAATTTACAATTCAGGTGAAATATGTTTAAAATATTCTTCTGCTTTCTTGCAGTAATGACACTTAGTATGCCTCTGTCTGCGGCAGACATAGAAACTCGAATGAAGCGCATGGAAGAAATGCTACTTAAACTTCAAAGTGAACTCAAAGAAAAAGATAAAAAAATATCTAATCTTGAAAAGAAAATCACTAAATCAGCTGAAAATAAAACTGATATAGAATTAATGGATGAATTAACTGCAGATAATTATCGAAAATCTGTTGAGTTTGTTACTGGTAAAGATTCTAGAAATAGTAACTCCCAATTCAACCTACAAAATGTAAATACATTTATGGATACTCTTGATATCTCAACAATTGTGAATGTTACAGCTGGGGCATCTTCGGTTAGAGATAAAGATTTAGGTGAATTTCAAGGAGGCGCTCATGAACCTAAGGAAAGAGGTTTAAGTTTTCAACAACTTGAGCTTGGATTGAGTGGTACTGTTGACAACCTTTTTGATGCAAATGCATTCATTAACTTTACTGAAAATGAAGTAGAGGTTGAAGAAGCATATGTTACAACTAGATCCCTCCCCCACAACCTACAACTTAAGGCTGGATTTTACTTGACAGAGTTTGGTACTTTTAATCAAGAGCACCTTCACTCACAAAGTTTTATCGATCAGCCATTAATCAATACTCGTATATTTGGTGGTGAAGCCATGAGAGATGCAGGTATTCGTCTTAGTTGGTTAGCCCCACTTCCTTGGTACAGTGAATTCCTAGTTGGTGTTCAGAATTCCGATGGTGACTATATGAAGAGCTTTCGTGGTACAGAACATGTTCATGATGGTGAAGAAGAACATGAGCATGAAGAGGATGAGGATGAAAGGTTTGAAGAAGGCATAGGTCATAGGCCATATGTGGCATCTGATACTCGCTCATTGGAAGACTTTGTTTGGTCTGGCCGCTGGGTTAATACTTTTACACCATCTGACTTCTCTACAGTACAACTTGGTCTTTCTGGTTTGTTTGGTGATAATCATACAGGCGGTAGAACTTATGTTTATGGAGCCGACTTCAAAATGATCCTTGAAGATGAGCAAACAGGCAGAGCTGACTGGACTTTTCGTGGTGAAATTATGAAAAGAACTTATAAAGCAAATGGCATAAATATTGGTGAAACAGAACCTGGCGATATGGATGAGTTCTCTCATGGCTCTGCAAATATCGATGATTGGGGGTTTTATGTCCAGGCTCTTAAAAGTCTGAGCAACAAGTGGTCTGTAGGTCTACGTTATGAGTACGTTACTGGTAGTGGCGATAGCTATGAAGGTGAAGAAGTTGTTGATAGAAATGATGACTTTGAACGTTCAGATCGATTTAGAATTTCTCCACTTTTTGTTTACCAGCACAGTGAATTCACAAAACTCAGACTTCAATATAACTTTGATGACTCAGATACTTATGGTGAAGCTAATACAATATGGATCGGTCTTGAGTTTGCACTAGGAGCTCACCCTGCTCATAACTTTTAAAGGAGCTGTGAACTATGAAAAGTATTCTCATTCTGTTTCTTTCTTTTATATTTAGCATCAGTGCTAAAGATAAATTAAATATTTGTGTGACAGTGACTGACTTAGCAGCTTTGACTGAGGCTGTAGGTGGCAATTTTGTGGAAGTTACAACTTTTGCTCCGGCAAAGGGTAACCCACATAATGTTATAGCTAAGCCCAGTTTCATAAAGTTACTTAGTAAAGCCGATTTATTTATACAAGTCGGTTTTGACCTTGAAGCTGGCTGGGTTCCACCGCTTCTAAAAAATTGTCGAAATGAAAATCTCCAACCAGGACAAAAAGGTCACTTAAATCCATCAAATGTAATTCGCCCTCTTTTCGAAAAAAAGGGTAGGCTAACTAGAGCTGATGGCCATATTCATCCATTTGGCAACCCTCACTATTTGATGGACCCTGTTAATGGCTTGATTGTTGCACACTTGATTACTAATCGTCTTAAAGTCCTTCAACCAGAGAATGTAAGCTACTTCAATGAACGGTTGAACAATTTTCAGCAAAAGTTGATTGAGCGTTTAATTGGTAATAAGCTGGCCGCAAAATACCCGATGAAAAAGATGTCGATGCTCATTCGCAGAGGAAAATTAAACCAATTTCTAGAGCTATCCAAACAAGAGAATTCTTTAGGGGGATGGCTTAGAACTATTAAACAGCATAAGAATAGACGTTTTATCGCAGATCACGCCAACTACATCTACCTTATTAATAGATTCGAAATGGAGGTTATAGACTACCTTGAACCAAAACCTGGCATGACCCCTACTACCTCTCATTTAATGGGACTAACCAAGAGCTTAAAAAATGAAAAAGTTCAAGGGATATTAGTAAATTCATATTTTCCTGCAAAGTATGCGAAGCTTCTGTCAAGTAAAGCCAATTTACCAATCATAAAGTTAGCACACCAAGTTGGATCTCGACCTGGTTGTGAAACTTACCTAAAGATGATTGCTTACAATGTCGATCAAGTTTCAAAAGTTTTAAATGAATAATCATCAAATTAGCATCTCTGACTTAAGCTTAGGTTACTCTAGTAAAAAGGTTATAAGCCAGGCTAATTTGAACATTTCAGAGGGTGACTTTTGGGGGTTAGTAGGCCCTAATGGCCAAGGCAAGAGCACCTTTATAAAGACACTCATGGGTTTGGTTCGACCACTTTCGGGTAAAATTAAGTACGTCGGTCTCTCTAGAAAAGATATAGGCTATGTTCCACAGAGAAGCTCTGTAACCTCTACACTAGACATGACTACAACTGAGTTCATAGCTCTATCTGCCCCTGGGCTTCCTTTCAGTAAGACAAGAAAAAGTACAATTACTTCAGTGCTTAAGTCTGTTTGGCTTAATAATAAAGGTGGTCGCTCCATAAAAACTTTATCTGGCGGGGAAAGGCAGCGCCTTAGTATAGCACGAGCACTTGTTCGGAACCCTAAACTTTTGATTTTGGACGAGCCTGACACAGGATTAGATTTTACATCCATAGGTCACCTTACTGAGCTTCTTACCGAACTTAACGCTAACAAGAAAATAACCATTTTACTTATTTCCCATAATCTTCACACTGTTCAAAGATTGACTTCCAAAACAGTATTATTTGCCCATGGTCAAGCTCATTCTGGTGCAACCTCTGAAGTATTAACAAATGAGAAGATAACAGCAGCATTCACCAACAGTCAGATCAGTCAAGACTCCGTTTTAAAATGGCTACAGAAAGAGGCATGAATACGGAAGAAAGAGGCATTTTTTCAGATATTCCGAACATTTGGAATAACTTTACTGAAACATATGATTTCTTCCCTGAAATTTTTCATAGTGGATGGCTTGTTGCTATTCTCCTAAGTATGGTTGGAATACTTATTGTGGCCCGTAGTAAAGTTTTTATTGGTGCTGCGATAACACAAACTTCTACTTTTGGTATATCCATAGCACTATTCATCATAGGCTTAGAAGGTATGAGTGATGCTACAGGCCAGGCCAAAGATGGACTCATTCTTTTTTATTCTATTCTTGCTGCATGTCTTTGTACATTTTGGGCATTTGTCAATAAAAGCTTTTTCTGGCAATTACTACAAAAACTTAAACTACCTGTTCAAACATCTAAGGAATCTAACCAAAACTCTAAAGAAGACGTAACTGCATGGCTATTTTTACTTTCTTCTGCAGGTTCTATAGTTCTACTAAGTAAGAGCCCTATAGGTAAAGAAGTTATAGATAAACTTATTTTTTCAACTATAATTGGAGCCACTAAAGAAGATGTTAATTTAGTTGCGACAATTTCTTTAATTGGTATAACCCTAATATGTCTTTTTATGGATAAAGTAACGCTAGTATTTACCGATAGAGACTATGCTACTGCTATAAGGCTTCCAGCGACATTTATAGAAATAGTATTTGCTCTTTTTTCTGGGGTTGCATTAGGGGCCTGTCTCAAGATCTCAGGTACACTCTACACTTTTGGGTGTCTAGTTTTACCAGTTTTGATTTCAGCCAACTTTATTAAATCCACAAGAGTTTTGTTTTTCATGGCACCAATCGCGGCATTTTTATTTGCTTTTCTAGGCTTTGCTCTAGGCAACTTTTACGATATACCGCAAACTCAGCTAACTGTTTTTTGTATGGGTATCTTTTACCCTATCTCATTGCTATTTAACTCATTATTTATAAAAAACTAAAAAAGCTCAATGCTAGTGACATTGAGCTTTCATAAAATTTATATATCTAAGAGTTAAGGTCTTTCAGGCTCGACTCCACCACCATCGCCCTTGTCACTACTTTTTCTACCTTCGCCTTTCTTACCCTCTCCTTTTTTGCCACGCTTCTTTTTCAGTTCTGACATAAAGGCTTTTCTTTCTTCAGGAGACATATCTTTCATTTTTTCGCGGATTTCCGCTATTTTCTTTTTAAATTTTTCTTTTTGTTCTGGAGTCATATTTTTCATACGTTCCTCCATTTTAGCTTTGCGCTCTTCTTTACTCGGTTTTTCGCCATCGCCTCGTTTACCCTTACCTTCGCCTTTTTCAGCAAAGCTTGAAGTGGAAAATACAAACATCAATGAGATGAATAGTGCTATGGTGGTCTTCATGTTACTTTCCTTTTTTGTCGATTATTTTCACGTAAAACGTCTATACATTTGTATTTATTGTATAAAAAATGATTTTTTATGAAAGTATTTGTGTAGCAGCTTCGCCATAGACGTCTGTAAGCCTAAAGTCACGACCTGCATAATTATATGTAAGCTTCTCATGATCTATGCCCATGATTCGAAGGATTGTCGCATGCCAATCATGTGTAGAAAGGCGTCCATCTACCGCTTCATAACCCATAGGGTCAGTCGCGCCATAACTCATCCCTCCTCTCACACCACCACCTGCAACCCAAGAAGTGTATCCCTTGTTATTATGACCTCTACCATCTTTTGTCGGTGACTCTGGTGTACGACCAAACTCTCCAGACCAAACTACAAGAGTGCTCTCAAGAAGACCTTTTTGCTTGAGGTCTTTTAGCAAACCGGCAATAGGTATATCTATCTCATTTGAACGCGCGGTCATATCAGCCTTCATACTAAAGTGATGGTCCCAGCTACCGTGAGAGATTTCTATAAAACGAGCCCCAGCTTCAACGAAACGCCTAGCGAGCAAGCACTGTTTGCCAAAACTCTCGGTATTACTTTCTTCAAGACCATATAGTTTCTGAACAGATTTCTTTTCTTTAGATATATCCATAATAGCCGGCATAGAGTCTTGCATCTTATAAGCCATATCTATGGAGTCATGCACGTTTTTAAATTCATTCATACCAGTCTTTTTGTACTGGTTTTGGTTCAGCATCTGCATAAACTTCACTTGTTTAGACTGCAACTCTTTAGAAATATACTTATTCGCTATATTGGGTAATTCTTGACTTCCTCCACCCCTGCCGCCTCGGCTCATTTGGCCAATCATTGTGCCTTGGTACTTTGTCGGTAAAAAGCCACTACTAAACAAAGCAGACTTTCCTGAAGGCGGAGTTAAACTAATAAATCCTGGTATGTTTTTATTCTGACTTCCGAGTCCATATAACACCCAAGAACCAAGGGATGGTCGGGGAAACTGAAAGTTACCAGTGTGCATGAGAGTTTGAGCTTGTGGATGATTTGGTTGAGAAGAGTACATGCCTTTCAATAAACAAAGTTCATCGGCCATCTTGCCCAATTCAGGAAAAAGCTCAGAGATCCATAGTCCACTTTTCCCTTGTTGCTTAAACTTAAATGGTGAACCAAGCATGCTTTGACCATACTTACCGCGCTTACCTGTTTGCTTTGCTAACTCAGGTTTATAATCAAAAGTATCAACATGTGACGGCGCTCCTGTCATATTCAAAAAGATAACAGACTTTGCTTTCGCTGGGAGCAGCGCTTGTTGTTTAGAGTCGCTATCCGCAGCATATACACCTAAGCCATTTACCGCAGCTATTCCTGCAGACATCTTCAATAAGTTTCTTCTAGATAAATTTTTCATAGTTACTCTCCCTATCTATTGTCTATAACGGAATTCTGCTGAGGCCAATAAAGATTGGCAAATAGCGCTGAGTGAAACAAAGTCTTTCGTAGAAGTCTTTTTCTTGGCGAGGCCCTTACTTCTCCTAAAGCTACTGAAGAGATTTCTTGCACCAGACAATTCGCTAGTCGAAGGGTATCTGCCATAGCTCATCGCAAACGCTTCTTTTATCTGTTCATCAACTGTCTTTTTCTGCTGAATGATAAGCTTCGCCCACTTGTCACTCTGAGAGAGAATAAACTTACTGTTCATCATATAGAGAGCTTGAGAGGAAGTATTATTCTGTTCTCGTTTCCCTGCGCTTAACATCGATTGAGTAAAGTCAAAAGTCTTTAACATCTCTGGTAAGAGGTCTCGAACAACAGGCAAGTATACCGAGCGATAATTTGAATGAGTTCCAAAACTTGTTGATTCTGTGGCTCGAAGTCTAGTGGCTGTTTTGCTAGTCTCATAAACTTGAGAACCTGGTTTAGGCCTTAGATTTAATTGACCCGATAAGATCAGTACTGAATCACGAATAACCTCTGCATCTAAACGTTGCGGAGAGATTCTCCAGAAAAGTTTATTCTCTGGGTCTTTAAGGAAGTTCTTTTGATTCATATCTGAAGCACGTCGATATGTCTTGGTTAGCACTATTTGTTTAATCAAAGACTTTATAGACCAACTGCTATTTATAAATGAAATAGCAAGAAAGTCTAAAAGTTCTGGATGTGTCGGAGCCTCTCCTGTTGAGCCAAAGTTATTGTCTTGGTTCATCTAAAAGTACGCAACTAAGAAATATTATTATGCGCTTTTGATTCCTAGATTATAGCTACTTTCTTTGTCTTTCTTGTTGAGATTATCTTTTCTTCTTTGAATTTTAGCCTCTTTAAGCTTTTGGTC
>JAJPOQ010000031.1 GCA_021232515.1 Lentisphaeraceae bacterium | reverse complement strand
CCACTTAATACCAGTGTACTGGAAGGCATGAATAATAAAATCAAAGTTATTAAGAGAATGGCTTATGGATACAGAGACACATTCTATTTCTTTCTGAAGATTAAAGATGCGTTCCCCGGAAAAACGTGAAGAACCTTTTTTTTTAGGCCTCTTTAACTTCTTGATAGTAGCTTTTAATTATCTCAATCATGTTAGTCATAGAGTAGACAAAAGTAGTCTCAGGCATTTCCTGTGGAGCTTCATGAGGTACGGCTCTTCCACCAATAAATAGCTTAGTTCCGACCGATTTAGCAGTACATTCTATTTCTTTTAGATCTCTGGTAATACTCTTCTCATTTAACGAAGATGATACGCTAATAATGGCTAGGTCAGGCTTATACATAAGGATAGCCTTCTGGTAGGAGTCAAATGGAAGATCATTTCCTAGAAACTCTGTTCTCCATCCTTGTGCTCTCAAAGAGACTTCGGCCATAAGAATAGGAACAGTATACGGGTCTGTGGACAGAGTTCCCAGTATAGCAACAGGTGCATCTGATTCTGGTTTTGTGAAAAAGGAATCAAATGCATATAGTGTTCTTATGCAGATTTGTATAGTTCTTCGCTCTTGAAACGCGTCTACAGTGCCCGCTTCCCAGTCGCAACCCAGTTGGTGTAAAGCAGGGGCAAGAAGATCATCGAAGATGGACTGAGGTGTTTTTCCAGAAAGAAATAAATCAAAAATGATTCCGCGAATTTTATACTCGTCACATTCTAGAAAACTTTTCCTGAGTTCGAGAGCTGATTGTTTCATCTTATCTTTAACACGACCACTACTTGAAGGTATGTTAAGAACTTCAGGATTAACAATTTTTTTGTTATTTTCGTGAATGTACTTGGTTAGTGCATGCATGGGTATTTTTCTATGTCCACCAGTAGTTTTGACACAGTCTATTTTACCTTTATCAACCCATCGTTTGATACTGGCTTCACTTACACCTAGTGCACTCCCTACTTGCTTTGGGCTAAATAGTTGATTTTCACGCATTTGACATTAATTCATATTTCATAAATAATTCTCGTATAATTAATAGTATTATGCTCCAAATAAACCCATGAACGATAATAGACTGTATATATGGGTTAATATATTCGACTTTATTTAGTTTTTGAGCCCCAATATACGAAAAAGGAGCTAATAAGCCAGTTATGATACATATAAGCCTAGATTGTATGAAGATTTTACTAGAGTACCTCAAAGTCATAGCAAAGAGTAGCCAAAGGTAGAGCAAGAAAAATGGCACCCTTGTAGTGTCGTTATAACTTATAAATCCAAATTTTGAAAAGATTAAATCGACACTAAAACCAAAGCAACCGACAAAGACCACCACGTATATCTCTTTTTTTGTATCGTCCACAGAGTAAAGATGAAAAGAAATAAGTACAAGTGTAATGATTGTAGCCACAGGAAGCGGTAATAGAACACAGGAAAACCAACCTATTTGAAATAAGCATAAGTTCATTATGTTGTACTTTTTCTTAGTCATTTTAGCTCTTAGTGATAGTTCTGTTGAAGGGTTTGGCAAATAACATTTGAGATGAACCTATAACTCTTTCAGCAAAGCCACCTTCACAGTAGCTAAAGTAGAATTGCCACATACGAAGAAACTCAGAAGAGAATTTGGTAACGATCTTATCTTCATATTTCATAAGATTTTTTTGCCAAATATTCAGTGTCTTTGCATAGTGCCAAGCGTACTCATCCATGTCAACAAGCCTAAAGTCTGTTTTGTTTTTTATGCAACTACCAATTTTCTCTACAGACGGAATACATGAACCAGGAAAAATGTAACGTTTGATGAAATCTATTTCTTTTCTAGCACTATCATAGCGTTGGTCTGGGATAGTGATTACTTGCATGAGGAACAGACCATCATCTTTAAGAAGTTTACTACAAACTTGAAAGTATTCTTCTAGGTATTCATGACCAACAGCTTCAACCATTTCTATAGACACCATTTTGTCATACTGGCCAGTCAAGTCACGGTAGTCTTTTAGTACAATGCTTATTCTATCTTCAAGGCCTTTAGCTTTAACTCTTTCTTGGGCAAGAGCAAACTGTTCCTTTGAAATAGTCGTTGTTGTTACCCTGCACCCATAATGCTCAGCGGCATATATAGCCATGGCACCCCAGCCGGTGCCTATCTCTAGAAGATGATCATCTTCACTTAGGTGCAATTTTTCACATATTTGTTTGAGCTTATGCTGTTGTGCATCGAAAAGATTAGTATCTTCGTTTTCGAAAATCGCCGATGAGTACATCATGCTGTCATCTAAGAAAAGCTGAAAAAAGTCATTGCCAAGGTCGTAGTGTGCTTCAATATTTTTCTTTGAGCCAAGTTTTGTATTTCTGTTCATCCAATGTGCAGAACGTAGTATAGGAGCAGCAAGCTTTGCAAAGCCAGAGTCCATGCTGTCTACAAGTTGCATATTTCTCGAAAAAAGTCTGATGAGGTTGGTGAGGTTGTCACAGTGCCATTCACCACGGATGTAAGATTCACCTGCACCTAAACTACCACCAAGAATAAAGTCGGCATATACTGATGTATCGTTTATATTTAATTGTACTTTTAGGTTGCTTTCTGAGTCACCAAACTCTGTGGAGCCTTGATCATCAATAACAATTAAGAATGAATTTTGGATCTTCTCTAAGAAGTTAAAGAACATTTTTCTAGCCCATTTATCAGGAACCGAAAAAACTTGCGGTAAGGAAAATCGTTTTGTTGCTAATTGTGCATTACTCATGGGAACACTCCTTAAGAGAATCTTGATTTTTGGGGTTTGAATAAAAAGGGACTTTTTTAAGCCATAAACGGAAAGCGTGCCAGTATATACCTGCAACTACTTTGAAAGGTAGTAGTGGCATGAGTGTAGCATATAATAGCATCGTAAATTTTGAGAATGACTTCCTTTTGAGCTTTAGAGTTGCATCAAACTGTAACTCATTTTGTTTGAAGTTTTGCATGTGAACAGCAAGATTGTTGCTGGGTGCAGGAAAGGACCATTTGTAGTCTATTTCCATTGGCATAAAAGGTGATACGTGAAACTCTTTTGAAAATTCATGATTATGCTTATTTCTTAAATCTAGACAATAGGTGAAACGTTCATCCCAAGGTGTGTTAGTTATTTCCGCAGCCACAGCTTGTAGTCTATTCTCAAAGTCATAAGCGTAATAAAAACTGACGGGATTAAAGCAAAACCCTAAATATTGCAGTGTAGTTAGTATAAATACTTTTCCTTCAGGTCTAAAGTCTAAGTGTTCTTCAATTTTATCTTTGACTGCCTCTGTAAGGTTACCTTTGTCTGGAGACATATATTTTTTTCTATTAAAGCTTATTAACGAAGGTAGTTTTCCGCTTCCCAAGATGAATGGGATGTTAAATAAATCTGGTATTTCGCTTAGATCTAGCCAGTTAAGGTAGAGTCGATACTTGAAAGAGTGAGGTGTAGGCTGGAACCTTCTGTGTCTCACTTTTCCTGTATATATGGCGCTATTCATAAGATTTACCGGTGAGCTGCTTGAGCGCATTCAGTGCACTGACAACACCATCTTCGTGGAAGCCGTTTCTCCAGTAAGCCCCACAAAAGTATGTGTTATTGTGCCCGCTTATTTCAGCATGCCTATTTTGAGCTTTTACTCCCTCGAGACTAAATCGCGGGTGCATATAGTTTATCTTTTTTATAATCTTCTTTGGATCTATTGCTTCGGTAAAATTCAAAGTGACATTGTAGGTTTCTTCAGTGTCTAAAGACTGAAGTATGTTCATATTGTAAGTTAATGCTGCATTTGCTTTCTTTTCTTTGAGGATATGGTAGTTCCAAGCCGCCCAAGCTTTCTTCTTTTTCGGCAGTATATTTTTATCAGTATGAAGCACAGCTTCGTTTGCTTGGTATGGAATTGCCTCAAGAATATTCTTCTCAAGATCAGTCGGCTTTTCTAGTAATTTTAAAGCTTGATCACTGTGGCAAGCAAAAATTACATGATCAAAAGACTCTCTTTCAAGTTTAGTATGTATGATTACTTTGTTATTAACACGCTTTACTTTTTTGACGGGCGTGTTCAAATGTATCTTATCTTTCCAATTTTTGGTAAACGCTGGTATATAGCTTTTGGAACCACCTTTAATGACCCTCCAAGTAGGACGTTCATTGACGCTTAACATACCGTGATTTTTAAAGAAATTCATAAAGAATCTTAGTGGGAATTTCCTAACATCTTCTTCTCCAGCTGACCATATGGCAGCAGTTATTGGGAATCCATAATACTTTTGAAAAGCCTTTGAGTAGCCTCCATTGTCGAGGAACTCTCCAAGTGTTGTATCGTCATCTTCCTTGGCGCTTTCTATCCATTTTAAACCAGATTTGTTAAACTTGAGGATGTCTAGGATCATTTTCCAAAATGCTGGTTTTAGTAGATTTGTTCTTTGAGCAAAAAGTGAGTTTAAGTCGGTTCCGTTATATTCAAGTCCGGTTGATTCACACTTAACGGAGAAGCTCATATCGCTTAATTGTGAGGCCACTCCGGTTTGCTCGAGCATTTTTATGAAATTCGGATAAGTCCAATCATTAAAAACTATGAAGCCTGTATCAATGTTTAGTGTACCACTGGTTGAATCAACAGCGATGGTGTTTGTGTGCCCACCAATGTATGAGCCTGCTTCAAACATTTTTATGTCATAGTCCTTGTGAAGGTGGTAGCCACAAGTTAACCCTGAGATACCACTACCAATGATGGCAACTTTTTTCTTCATGCTTTCTTTAACCTTTTGGTAACAAGCTGGTTCAAAAATGTTGGTAATGCCGCAAGAAAACGTAAAGGCCAAGTAAAACGGCGGGGAAAATATATTTCTTTTTTGTTTTTTGCTAGACCGTTAAGGATTCTATCTGCAGCATCCTCGGATGTTATCATAAATGGCATGGGGAAATCATTTTTTTTAGTCATAGGTGTGTCAATGAATCCAGGAAGAATGTTTGTTAGTTTTATTTCTGTTTCTGAGAGGGCAAGCCTCAATGAATCTATTAGGTAGGTGGCCGCAGCCTTACTGGCTCCGTAAGCTTCAGCCCTTGGAAGAGGTAGTAAGGCAACTGAACTAGTTACAACAGCGATGTGACCTGAGTTATTTAGTAACATATTGGGCATGATGTGGTGTAAACCATTTACTATGCCCATGAAGTTGACATTAAACACATCTTCAAAAAGCTGAGGAGGAAAATCAGGAAGATCAATATATTTGCAAGAGCCTGCATTAAAAACAACAAGATCTATTGAACTAAATTTTTCTGTAACAGCACTCATTGCTTGTTCCCAAGAAGCTCTGTCAGTCACGTCTAATTGGAGAGGGAATATCTTGTCGTTATGACTAGCAACAGATTTAAGTTTAGCCAAGTCACGGCCGCTGACGATGACAGATGCGCCAGAATCAGCAAGTTTCTTCGAAATAGCTTCACCTATTCCGCTACCACCGCCTGTTATCCAGCAAGTTTTGTTGTTATAGTACGTCGTCATGGTTCATCCGTTGTTTTGATTAAACTTAGTCAACCTTTTAAAATAATTCAATAAAAAATCGTTCAAAACGTTCAATTTTTTGAATCATGCATGTATTGTATGGGTAAATAAAAAATGGAAGTACTGATGAGTCAAAATCTAAAACAGCATGTACATGCCTTTGTTATCGTCACTGCATGGATGTACATACTGCTGGGTATATTATTTATCATCAATCCTTCAGGCATGGCAAAAGGTCTAGGCTTCGTTGACTTAAGTCTGGCTGCACAGACTGATGTTACTGCTACGTATGGCGGACTGTTTATTGGTATAGGGGTCTACATGTACTACCTCTTGAAGAATGGTTACACTAAGCTTGCTCTTATAGCTGTATTGTTGACCTTTGGTGGTTTTGCACTCGGTAGAAGTCTGGCATCGATAAGGTTTGGAGGGTTCTACGGTCTGCATTGTTACTGGTTGTCATTTGAGCTCGCATATACACTCATTTGCGTCCATTTCCTTAAAAAACACAAATCAACAGAGAAAGAGAAATGATAAGAGTTTTAGTTCTCACTATTTTTACACTAATCCTTAGCCAGAGCTGCATAACAACAAGTGAAGTGAAGGTTACAGAAAATAAAGTTTTCCCTACAGTCACAGGAACAAACCTTGAGGGTGATGAGAAAACTCTACCCAATTGTTTAGCTAAAAATAGAACGATAGTGGTGGTCGCATTTGAACGTGATCAACAGAAGCTTTGTGATGCTTGGTATAAGCAAATTGAAACACATTTAGCTAAAGATACAGACTCTGCTTATTTTGAAATCCCTACAATCTCTAAAATGAATCCCTTCACAAGATGGATAATTTATAGAGGCATGAGAAGCGGTATAGAAGATGAACAAATGCGAAAGCAAGTTATAACATTGCATATCGATAAAAAGCCATTCAAGGATTCACTCGGTATAGACACGGAAAAAACCGTACATGTTTTTGTTATGGATAGATATGGAAATATCTTAGAGAAGATCAAAGGAGAATTCACAAATGATAAATGGAAATTAGCTGAAAAGGCCCTAACAAAATGAGTGGTGCACTAAAATTGGTTGTTTCTTGGTTTGATAGCCATGCGTTAAAAGTTGATGAAAATATTGAAGAAAAAGTAGATTGGTTTAGAGCGTTACCATTCATAATGATGCACTTCACACCGCTGTTAATATTTTTTTGCGGTTTTTCGTCGGCTGCACTGATAGTCTGTTTTGTGAGCTACTTCATAAGAATGTTTACCATAACTGCCTTCTATCATCGCTACTTTTCTCACAAAGCATTTAAGACTAACAGGGTTGTTCATACTATCTTTGCTTTCCTAGGTAGTAGCACAACTCAGAGAGGACCACTCTGGTGGGCGGCTCACCATAGAAAGCACCATAGTAGATCAGACACTGAGGAAGATGTTCATTCACCAGTAACAAGATCCTTTTTATTTAGTCATATGGGCTGGTTTTTGACGAGGAAGCATTTTCCAACAGATACTCGGCATGTTAAAGATTGGATGAAGTTTCCTGAGTTAGTTTTTATAAATCGTTTCGATGTATTTTCTCCAGCGTTGTACATTCTTGCTCTGTATGGTCTGGGGGAATTTATGGCAGCATATGCTCCAGGTTTGGGAACTAATGGATTTCAGCTGGTTGTCTGGGGCTTCTTCGTTTCTACAGTCATACTTTATCATGCAACCTTTACCATAAATTCACTTGCCCACCGATGGGGTAGTAGAACTTTTGAAACTAATGATGACAGTAGAAATAACCGTTTTCTTGCCATCCTAACTCTGGGTGAAGGGTGGCATAATAATCACCATCATTACCCATCATCTGTCAGGCAAGGATTTTATAAGGGAGAATGGGACATTTCTTACAGTATCCTTAGAGTAATGAGATGCTTTGGTCTTGTGAAAGATATGAAAGAAAAGGTTCCAGATAGACCTAAGTCTTCTTAGTTGGTTTATGGATTCAGAATCTTTAAAAATAGAACTTTGTTATATTATGCTATCTTGATTTAGGCTACTTATAGTTAGCAGTCCATGTTGAGTTTTCGTGAGTATGTTAGTCACCTTTAAATAAAACATTTACCATTTAGTTTCTGTATGTTTTATGGCACTTCTTGCATAGGTTTGAGAGTTGCTTGAAGGTGATTTCGTCATCTTTATTGTATGACTTTAGTAGAATGAGTTTTTCAGTCAGTTTTAAGCTAGCGTCCAAGTACTCTCTGTATTGTTCATCATGCTCTGTAGAGAGAATTCTTTTGGTTTCTAAAAATCCTTCTTTTAGATAAATGAGACTTTCCCTAGTAAGATTTTTTTTAAGTTCATAGTGTGCAGAGTCAAGCATTATCATTGCTGTTACTAAGGGAGTTGTAGGAGATACTTCTTGGAGATTGGGAAGCTCTCCAGTTAGTTTTGGACTAAATGATTCTACACTCTTCCACAAACCTCTATACTCATGACTAGTTCCTGCTTTTTTTAATACCTCTAATCCTTTTTTATTTGTTGCTCCATCAAGCATAAATAAAATAGCCGCAGCAGCTGGACCGCGGTGTTTTCCATGGTGACAGTGGATAAAATAAGGTTTAGCTCTGGTCTTAAGCGTTTTTAGTAAAGCCTTTTGAGCTTCGATAGGAACTTCATCGTAGCCAATTGGTATATGAAGGTAGTTGAGACCATACTTCTTAGCTAGTTTTATGTTTGGCACTTGACCGTCGACACTTATGATAGTTTTTATGCCTTTTTGCTTAATGAAATAAAAGCTTCTTTCATTTTTTGGCTGGGCACCAGAAAAAACACCTTCAGAAACTTCCATAAAGTTCTCAATTGGCTTTTCGGCATTTGAGCTAAGTAAGAAGATGAAGAAAAATTTAAGGAAAAAATGCAAAATGACCCTCATTTGTAAAACTCGTGTTGATAACTATCGGAGTTTCAAACATTTATTAAAGTCTATTTTGGAGGTTTTTTATCATCATCTTTTAATTTTTTTTTAAATGGGCCATTTCCGGTGAAGTTTACCTTTAGTATCAACTTAAAAAGGGAACTAAGTGTTTTTATTCCACATGCCCTCAAAAAAGTTTAATTGAGACTTTTAAGGTGCCTTGATATAGTCATGGTTTTATTTTGTTTTTTAAGGAGCTCTCCGAAAAAACTATAACTACATCTAGCAATAGACTTTGTCTTCATCATGATTTTCTGAATGTAGATTAAAATTTAAGAAAAAAAACAGTTTTATATTGTTCTTGGTCGTAATATAAGACTAATAAATTTTCTCGTTCGGTGACAATACTTAATCTTTTGCAAAATGTTGATTTATAGTGCTTTGCGGTCTTAGTATATTTGTTCTTGAATTATTGCATTCACATTTCAAATGATGTATCCTTATTAATAGAGTGGGACGGTTAATATGGATATTATAAATGAGTGCACATAGCTCACATACAATAATACAATTACCCAATAGCCAGGCTGAGGGTATAAGAGAAAATAGAAATTCCGGAACGAATTATACCGGGTTTTCAGTTCTTAACCGTGGCGGTATGGGAACCATTTTCCGTACCACAGACTTAAATATCGGACGTGAAGTTGCTATGAAGATGGCAGTAAACTCAGATGATACCGATGAAGCCCTTAAAAGACTTATCCACGAAGCACGTGTTACCGCAAATCTCGAACACCCAAACATCGTTCCTGTCCATGAAATAAATAGTGATAACAATAACGATGTCTACTATACGATGAAGTATGTTCAGGGCGACAATCT